>NZ_JBNPLJ010000008.1:0-73793 GCF_050313415.1 Collinsella sp. SGI.184
CGGAGTGCGCCTGGGTGTGGGCTCCATAAGGAGCTTGGCCCTAGTGACCCCGCGCAGTTCTGTAGGAAAACCGCGCGCCAGGAAGAGGTGCGTGCGCGGTTTTCCGGTTGCCGCTCGCCTGGGGTGGGACGGGGCGTACATTTTTGGGAGTTTTCAGCAGCCGGGTGCGCATGCATACGGGATTTTGGGCGAAAGTCAGGCGCCGTGAGCCGCATCCTGTAGAAAATGAGTGATCCCTGAGGTGCTGAGGGCTCAGAATCAGGGTTTTCAACGCGGTTTTGTGGGCCCATTCCTGTTCCTTTGGGCTCCAGGATGCTGAAAACTCCAAAATTTGCACGCCGCCCTCTGGGGTACCTGTGGGCAAAAAGCAACCGTCCCGCCGAAGTATGCATTCGACGGGACGGTTTATGCATATACCCGATTAAGGATACGCTGCGGATCTGTTAGAACTTGACGGTCGGTGCCTGGCGGGCAGCTTCGGCGGCCTCGAAGCCCTGGCGCTCCTTAAACTGGAAGATGCCGGCAAAGATAACGGCCGGGAACGTCTGGATGGCGTTGTTGTAGCTGAGCACGCAGTCGTTGTAGCTCTGGCGCGCGTAGCTCACCTTGTTCTCGGTGTCCTCGAGCGTAGCCTGGAGCTGCATAAAGTTGGTGTTCGCCTTAAGGTCGGGGTAGGCCTCGGCCACGGCAAAGAGCTGGCGCAGTGCACCGGTCAGCACGTTGTCGGCTTCCATTTTGGCCTCGGGGGTGGTGGCGCTTACGGCGGTGTTGCGCGCGTTGATCACGGCGGCGAGCGTGTCCTGCTCGTGCTTGGCGTAGCCCTTGACGGTCTCGACCAGGTTGGGGATCAGGTCGTTGCGGCGCTGCAGCTGCGTGTCGATGTTCTGCCAGGCGTTATCGATGCGATTGCGCTTGGTAACCATGTTGTTGTAGATGCCAGCGATGGCGCAGACGATCACAACGACAACAACGATACCGATGATGACGGGGGGAAGCATGATGTCTCCGTTTCGAATGGCAGCGGCGTTTTGCGCCGGCCGTTGTTGGTATAACGTATCTAGTATACCCGCAACCTTTGGCGGTGCCGAACTTTCCGGTAAGCGTTTTGTTTCAACCAGGGAGGGGGCGCCAATATCGAACGGTTGGTACAGGTGTAAGATATGCGACAAATTACGGAATGCTGTCTACGCCTTGAGGATGGCGATACGGATGGACCTTCGCATCAAGAAAACCTATCGTGCCCTGTTCGACGCCTTTACCGAGCTTTTGGAAGAGCATCGGTTTGAGGATTTGACGGTTGCCATGCTTTGCGACCGGGCCCTGATTCGCCGCACGACGTTCTATAAGCATTTTCGCGATAAAAACGATTATTTTGCCTTCTATATCGATGAGCTTATGACGGGCTTGCCGCAAAACCAGACCGACGCAGCGGACGCGGAGCCGCTTGTGGATGTACAGGCGCTTCGCCATGAGGTCTTTGACGATGCCATGAATATGGTACTGGCGCATGAGCAGCTCATGGATAACCTTTTGGCGAGCAGCATGTCGGGCATGCTGACCGGCATGATTTGCGACCGCATCGCGCATTCCATCCGTGAGCGCGTGATGAGCTCGCTTGCCGAAGACGCCCTGGCGCCCGTTTCGCTCGAGACGACATCGGAATTTATCGCCGGTGGCATTATTCGAGTGTTCACAAATTGGTGGGAATCGGGCCACGATCTTGAGCGTCGACCCGAGATGGCCGACGTGGTCGATGCGCTGTTTGAGCGCACCATGACGCCGGTGAATCACTAAGGTGGCGGAGAGAGGGGGATTCGAACCCCCGGAACGCTCTCGCGCTCAACGGTTTTCAAGACCGCCGCATTCAACCGCTCTGCCATCTCTCCGTGAGTCGTAATGATAGCATCGTTTTGAATTTGCAACAGGGAAGGCGAACGATGACGATCACCGAAATCGACGAGAAGTTCATGCGCGAGGCGCTGGCGGAGGCGCGCGCCGCTGCGACAGTGGGCGAGGTGCCGATTGGTGCTGTGGTGGTGCGTGCGGGCGAGATTGTCGCGAGGGCGCATAATCGCCGTGAGCTCGACCAGGACCCTTCGGCACATGCCGAGTTTTTGGCCCTGTGCGCCGCCGCTCAGACGCTTGGGCGTTGGCGCCTTTCCGATTGTACGGTCTACGTGACGCTCGAACCCTGCTGCATGTGCGCGGGGCTTATGGTTAACGCGCGCGTGGGGCGTTGCGTGTATGGCGCGGCCGATGCCAAGGCGGGCGCGGTGGGCTCGCTGTATGACCTCAATGCCGATTCGCGCCTGAACCATCGGTTTAATGTGACCGCCGGCGTGCTGGCAGACGAGTGTCGCAGGGTACTGAGCAGCTATTTTAGTGGGCTGCGTGACACCGATGGTGCTGTCTGCGGTTGTGGGGCCGATCTTGAGGCGCATGTCGCTCATGCCAAGGCACTCACGTGTGCCGAAGATATTGCCGTTGAGGCGGTCGATTTTGGTGTCGCGTGCCGCCGGCCCCGCCGTGTGCTGTTGGCGATCGATTCCTTTAAGGGCAGCGTTTCGAGCGCGCAGGCGGAGGCGGCCGTTGCCGAAGGCGTGTGCCAGGTGTGGCCCGATGTCGAGCTGAGCGCTTTGCCGCTGGCAGATGGTGGCGAGGGAACGCTCGACGCCGTCGCCGCGCGCGGCGGCGAGCTTTTGACCTGCGAGGTTGCAGGGCCCTTGGGCGATCGCGTGTCTGCCCGGATGCTGGTGGACGGCGAGCACGAGTCGGCTGTAGTTGAGATGGCCGAGGCGGCGGGCATCGGGTATTCGCCCTGCACGGAATCGGCGGCGATCGCGGCTTCGACCTATGGCGTGGGCGAGCTCATGCTTCGCGCGGTCCGTGCTGGGGCAAAGACTATCTATATTGGCTTGGGCGGCAGCGCTACCAACGATGGCGGCGCCGGTATGCTGCAGGCGCTGGGCGCGCGCGTGGTCGATGATCAGGGCTGCGATGTCGCCCCCGGTCTTGCGGGTCTCGAACACGTGGTGAGTATCGATTTGGCGCCAGCGCTTTGGGCGCTGAATGGCGTGCGTATCGTGGTGCTTTCCGATGTTGAGAATCCGCTCGTGGGGCGTCGCGGCGCGCTTGCGGTGTTCGGTGGACAGAAGGGTCTGCCGACGGGGGATGCCGAGGCCCTGGGCAAATACGACGGATGGATGGTCGGCTACGGTCGTCTGCTCGATGCGGCGATTTTCGAGATGCGAGCCCAGAAGCTTCTGCGCGCGCCCGAGGGTGCACGGTCATTTGGCTCGGTGCTTGGTGTGCCCGGTGCCGGTGCCGCCGGCGGCTTGGGTGCCGCGCTGCTGGCGCTCGGTGCGGAGCTGCGCTCGGGCGTGGAGACGGTGCTCGATTTGATTGGGTTTGACGAGTGCGTGGGCGATGCCGACCTGGTCATAACGGGCGAGGGCAATATGGACGAGCAATCCGCCGCCGGTAAGGCGCCGGTGGGCGTGGCCCGTCGTGCGAAGCGATATAGCAAGCCGGTGGTCGCCGTCGTGGGCGGTCGTGCCGACAACCTGGATGCGGTGTATGGACAGGGTATCGACTTGGTTCTGCCGGTTTGCCGCAGGCCCATGCCCCTTGACCAAGCGCTCGACCCCCAGGAAGCCACAACCAACCTCATCTGTGCCGGCGAGGCAGCCGCTCGAGCCTACGACCTCGGCCGTATTTAAGTTTATCCAGGCAAGTCTCAATAAGTTGCGGTGGAATAGTTCCTGTTTTTGGCCTTGGGCCGTAAAACAGGAACTATTCCACCGCAACTCAAAAGTAGTCTTTTTGGCCCCGTCCCAAATTAGCTACCTTGCCGTAGCGGGCGGGAGCGGGTAAGATATACCGAGCGCCAAGCGCGTTCGATGGGTTCGGATGACGACATGTTCCGAATCTGGTCAGGTCCGGAAGGAAGCAGCCATAAGGAGCCTCTGTCGGGCATCCGAATCCATCGAGCGCACGGGCGCTTTTTGGTGCCGCGAAGTGGTCCCGGTGCCGGCGGGCTGTTTGGTGTCTCGCTGGTCCTCGGCTTTGCCTGCGGGATTGCTCGACTACCAAACAGCCCGCCGGCACCGGGACCACTTCGTCCAAAAATCACCCGTAGAGGGCGCATTTATCTGAAGAATTGAATCCCGTGTCTTGCGGCGCTCGCTGGCGTTGCCAAAACATCGGCTGCTACATGCCTTGGGCGCTAGTGACCGTCGCCCTTACATCTGTAACGAGTTGCTTACGCATCTCCAGGGCTCGCCGTACTATCATGAATCAGATTGAAGAGAGATGATGATAGGGAGCGCCTTTTTATGATTGAGCTGCTCAGGCGTTTTGGTGGTAAGTTTCGCCGGTATATGGTGATTGGCCCTGCGTGTAAGTTGATCGAAGTGATTTTTGACCTACTTACGCCGCTCGTGATTGCCCAGATGATCGATAAGGGTATTGGCGCACGCGATGTCAACGCCGTCGTCCACTACGGTATGGTGCTCGCCGCCATGGCTGTGATCGGCATCTCGTTTACGCTCGTCTGCCAAAAGATGGCGGCGCTCACCTCGCAGGGCATGGGCACCGACATCCGCGGCGCACTCTACCAGCACATCAATAAGCTGAGCTATGCCGAACTCGATCGCTTTGGCACGCCGTCGCTCATCACGCGCATCACCAACGATGTCAACCAGGTGCAGCTTGCCGTGGCGCTGGGCGTGCGCATGCTCATTCGCTGGCCTTTTTTGGCGGTGGGCTCTATGTGCGCGGCCCTTGCCATCGACCTTAAGCTCGGCGTGATCTTTTTGATTTGCACGCCCGCCATCGGCTTGGTGTTTTGGTTTGTCATGGCGCGCTGCATTCCGTATTACAAGCAGCTGCAGGCAAAGCTCGACCGCATCGCGCTTATCTGCCGCGAGGGCCTTTCGGGTGCCCGCGTGGTTCGCGCCTTTGTGCGCGAAGATCACGAGCGTGAGCGCTTTGCCCAAGCCGCCGACGACCAGGCCCATACTGCCATCGCGGTAGGCAAGCTCTCGTCGATTCTTAACCCCGTCACGTTTTTGATGATGAACCTGGGCGTGTGTGCCATCCTGTGGGTGGGCGGCATCCAGGTCAACGTGGGCGAGCTTACGCAGGGCCAGGTTATGGCGTTCGTCAACTACATGACGCAGACGCTCACCTCCATCGTGTACGTTGCCAACCTGGTCGTGGTCTTTACCAAGGCGAGCGCCAGCGCGTCGCGCATCAACGAGGTGTTCAATTGTGAGCCGAGCATCACCGATGAGGGCAACCAGCCGGTCGCGCTGCCCAAGCCGAGCGAACTGGCAGGTGGCTCGGCTCCAGTCCCCGCGCTGAGCTTGAGCCATGCGAGCTTTTCGTTTGGCGCGGGCGCTGCCAACGCCGTCAACGATGTGACCCTGGAGCTGCCGGCGGGCAAAACGCTCGGCATTATCGGCGGCACGGGCAGCGGCAAGTCCACGCTCGTCTCGCTTATCCCGCGCCTGTACGATGCGAGTGCCGGCAGCGTGAGCGTGATGGGTGCCGACGTGCGCACCTGGCCGCTCGACCAGCTGCGCCGTGTGGTTGCGACCGTTCCGCAACGTGCATCGCTGGTGAGCGGCACTATCCGCAGCAACCTGACCTGGCGCGACGAGGCGGCAACCGACGAGGAGCTGTGGGCGGCGCTCGATATGGCGCAGGCCAGCGAGTTCGTACGCAACAAGCCGCAGGGCCTCGATGCCCCGGTCGAGGCGGGCGGCAAGAACTTTAGCGGTGGCCAGCGTCAGCGCCTGACCATCGCACGTGCCCTGGTGGGCTCTCCGCAGATCCTGATCATGGATGACTCCGCCTCGGCGCTTGACTTTAAGACCGACGCAGCGCTTCGCCACGCCATCCGCGAACGAAGCGTGTGCGGTACCGCCGAGGGCGGGCTGCCGCTGACGACCATTATCGTGAGCCAGCGCGTCTCGACCGTGCGCGACGCCGACGTGATTTGCGTACTCGACCACGGCTCGGTCGCGGGCTTGGGCACGCACGATGAGCTGTATGCAAGCTGCCAGCTCTACCGAGAGATTTGCCAGTCGCAACTTCGCCGCGAGGAGCTCGAGGGTCAGCAGGGGAGTACGGCGCCCACGCCCGCTCCAAGCCCCGCGCCCGTCCCAGGCGCCCCGACCGCCCCCGCATCCGTCTGCGCAAGGGAGGGCTGCTAAATGAATCCCTACACTTCCTCCGGTTCGGTCGCCACGATGACGGCCAACGTGTCCGGCAACGATAACCTCAACGACCTGGGCGACGGTCCGCGCCAGCCCGGCGATCCCGAGCGCTATCCCGTGGGTGCGGTGACCCGCCGCCTGCTGGGCTATGTTCGTCCGCACCGCATTTCGTTTGTAGCGTCGTTTGTGAGTGCCGCCGCTTCGGTGATCTTGCAGCTCTACACGCCCATCCTCGTCGGCGAGGGCATCGACCTGATCGCCGCCGCCGGGCAGGTGGATTTCGACGCGCTGCTGCC
The DNA here is from genome assembly GCF_050313415.1 of Collinsella sp. SGI.184. NCBI lineage: Bacteria > Bacillati > Actinomycetota > Coriobacteriia > Coriobacteriales > Coriobacteriaceae > Collinsella > Collinsella sp. SGI.184. The sequence continues at coordinate 6,518 of NZ_JBNPLJ010000008.1, forward strand.
GCTTGTCACCAAGCTCGCGATTGTCGTCGTAGGTGCTGCGGCTTTCCAGTGGCTGCAGGGCTACTGCGTAAACCGCCTGTCCTACGAGACGGTGCGCGACATGCGCGTGGAGGCGAGCGACAAGCTCAGCCGCATGCCGCTCAGCTTTATCGACAGCCACGCCCACGGCGACCTCATGAGCCGCGTGGTTAACGACGTCGATCAGGTGGGCGATGGCCTGCTGCAGGGGTTTACCCAGCTTTTCACCGGCGTTATCACCATCGTGGGCACGCTCGCGTTTATGCTTTCCATCAACCTGACCATGACGCTCGTGGTGGTGCTCGTCACGCCGCTTTCCATTTTTGCAGCCGGTGCTATTGCCAAGCTCTCCAACAAAAGCTTTACGGCACAGCAGCGCATCCAAGGCCAGCTCGGTGGTCATATCGAGGAATACGTGGGCGAGCAGAAGCTTGTCGACGCCTTTGCCTATGGCTCCAACGCGCAAGCGAGCTTCGATGCCCTCAATGCCGAGCTCTACACCGCGGGCGAGCGCGCGCAGTTTATGGGTTCGCTCTCCAACCCCGGCACGCGCTTTATCAATAACATCATCTATGCCGTGGTCGCTGTGATCGGCTGCGTGGGCGTGATCACGGGCGTGCCGGCGGCGCTTACGGTGGGCGGCGTGCAGATCTTTCTGTCCTATGCTAACCAGTACACCAAGCCGTTCAACGAGGTCACCAACGTCATTACGCAGATCCAGACGGCGTATGCCTCGGCGCGCCGCATGTTTGCGCTGCTCGATGCGCGCGAGCAGGAGCCCGACGCGTCGGACGCTGTAGAGCTTGCCGCACCGCAGGGCGAGGTCGCCTTTGAGCATGTGGACTTTAGCTACGTGTCCGACCGCAAGCTGCTGCAGGATATCTGCATCGAGGCCAAGCCCGGCATGCGCTTTGCCCTGGTCGGCCCTACGGGCTGTGGCAAGACAACGCTCATCAATTTGCTGCTGCGTTTTTATGATATCGATGCCGGCCGCATTGCGGTCGATGGCCGTTCCTCGCGTGACTACACGCGCGCAAGCCTGCGCCGTGCCTTTGGCATGGTGTTGCAGGATACATGGCTGTTCGAGGGCACGGTGGCAGATAACATCGCCTACGGCTGTCCCGATGCCACGCGCGAGCAGGTTATCGAAGCTGCCAAGCGCGCGCATGCGCACAAGTTTATCGTGCAGCTGCCGCAGGGCTACGACACGGTGATTGGCGAGGACGGCGGCACGTTTAGCCAGGGTCAAAAACAGCTGCTGTGCATCGCGCGCGTCATGCTCACCGATCCGGCGATCTTGCTGCTGGACGAGGCGACCTCGAGCATCGATACCCGCACCGAGCTGCAGGTACAGGCGGCATTCGACGAGCTCATGGCCGGTCGCACAAGCTTTGTGGTGGCGCACCGCCTGAGCACCATTCGCAACGCCGACTGCATTCTGGTGATGCGCGACGGCGAGATTATCGAGCGCGGCACACACGACGAGCTGCTGGCGGCAGACGGCTTCTATGCCGATCTTTACCGCAGCCAGTTTGCCCAGTAGGGGCACCGATTAGCGGCAGGTGGTTTACATCTGTCACGTTGGTACTAAGATATTCATCTAATAAATTGCATTAGTGGCTTTAGTTTTGGGGGAAACGAGGCAACGTGACTATGACGTGCTCTTTGGTGGTTAACAGCAAGAGCGGTAATACCAGGATGGTTTCGGGCGCGATCAAGCGTGCTCTGCAGGCTGCGGGTGTTGAGTTTGTCCATGCCGCGGCGTTGAGCGACGATGCGGATGCAGATCAGGTTGCGCTCGAGGCGCAGGGCGCCTGCGCGGCCGACACGGTGCTCGTCGGTTTTTGGTGTGACAAGGGCGCGTGCGCGCCTTCGGTCGCGGCGTTGCTCTCCACCTTGCACGGCAAGCGCGTCTTTTTGTTTGGCACCTGCGGTTTTGGCGCCGACCAGAGCTATTATCAGCAGATTATCGATCGCGTGACCTCCAATTTGGCCAATGATGCCGAGCTTGTTGGCTGGGCGATGTGCCAGGGCAAGATGGGCCCTGCGGTCAAGCAGCACTACGAGGCCATGCTCGAGCAAGATCCCGACAACGCCCGCGCTAAGTTGCTGCTCGACAACTGGGTTGCCGCGAAGGACCATCCGACCAAGGAAGATCTGGACAACATGGCGGCAGCCGCCAAGAAGGCCGTGCTGGGCGAGTAGGTCTATCGCTGCCGCGCGTGCGAAATAATACAGAAGCGAAAGCCTCGAAATCCTCGAGGCTTTTTTCTTGACACTCGCGGGTGCAACCGTGGCAAGCGTTTGGCGAGCGCAGTTTCTCTTCAGCCCACTCAACCCGCAACGGGTGAGGGGCGGCGGCAGGCGAAGGCACGGGAAAGGTCTGTCGCGAGTTCCGCACGCAAAGGGGGCCACTTAATGTGGCCCCCGTCTTGCGCAGGACTGTTTGAGCAGCAGACCTTTCCCGTACCTCCGCCTGCCGCCGATTCGGGCCCCCGACCCCGTTACTTGATCCCCGCTACTTGATCTTGGTCGTACCCGGCGCCAGGTTGGGGTCGGTCTCGTTGGCCTCGGTCTGGAGGTGTTCGGTGTACACGTTCTTGCCGTCGCGGAACATCTCGTAGTACTGCATCTTGGCGTAATCCTCGCGCGCCTTGGTGGCCGCTGCGGCGACGGTGTCTTCGCCGGTGACGTTGGAGGAGAGCGCCCAGCGCAGGCTAGCGTCCTCGTAGCCCACCGAGTTGATGGCGGGCAGCGACTTGCGCAGCGTCATGTGCGCTTTCTGGTAGTCGGTCAGTGGTGCGCCGATCAGCTGCATCAGCTGGGTGGACAGGTAGTTGGTGGACAGGTCGTCGACCTCGCTTGTCTGGTCGCAGCCGGCAACGTCGTAGTTGGCCCAGATGATGTAGTCGGTCTGCCACAGGCGCTCCTGATGCGTAGCGTCGTCCTCGCCGGTAAACCACTTATCGTTGAACTTGGACGGGAAGAACGGCTGATGGTCGCCCCAGAACACCACGACCACCTTGCGGTCAAGATTGCGCAGGGCATTGAGGAAGTAGCGCAGCGCCTGGTCGGACTGCTCGATGCACGAGACGTACTCGTCGACATCGGAGAGTGTGCCGTCCTCGATGGTCTTGGCGTCCAGATCGGTCGTGTCGATGTTCAGGTGCATCTGCTTATCTGCCGGCAGCAGGCCCGTATCGTAGCCCGAGTGGTTCTGCATGGTCACGTCAAAGATGAACTGCGGGTCGGCGTTCTGGTTGAGCAGCTCAAGGATTTTGTCGTAGGTTGCCTGGTCGGTCACCATGCCGCGCAAGGTGTCGGCTCCCTGGAAGTCGTTGATAGACAGGAACTGGTCAAAGCCAAAGTCCTTGTAGACGTTCTCACGGTTCCAGTTGGTTGCGTGGTTGGGGTGCATGGCCGTTGTGGAATATCCGAGCGACTTGAACTGCTCTGCCAGGTTTCCGGTCGTTTCCATGTTGTAGATGGTGTAGGGGTACACGCCCGAGCCCAGGTTGGCCATGGAGTTGCCGGTCATAAACTCAAACTCGGTATTGGCGGTGCCGCCGCCGTAGGCGCTCACGTAGAGCTTGCCGCGGCTGAGGCAGTCGGACAGGTTCTTAAAGTACTGCGGGCCCTCGTAGCCGGCGTGCATCTCCTGATAGATCGAAAGATCCGAGAAGGTCTCGTTCATAATGGCGATGACCGTGGGCTTCTCGCTATCGAACTGCTCTTGGGCGGCGGTACGGGCGTCGCTTGTGGCGGCATCGGACTTGTCATAGGCCTTGGCATACTTTTTGAGCGTTGCCTTGGCGTCGTCGGCGGAGTAGTTGGCGGGTTTGGGCGGCTTGATGGACTGTGCCGCACTAATAAAGGCAGGAAGATAACCCTCGCGCCAGTAGCTCTCGAGCGGGCGCCAGGTGTAGACGGTGATGCCGAGGGTGTTGTAGTAGTCGATAAGCGTGACATGCGCGGTCACGCCGCCCAGGCACAGCACCGCCACGAGCAGGTTGGTGAGCAGCATGCGCTTGGCGTTGGCGGCACCCTTCTGACGGTGCGGTGCTACCAGGCCGGCGTACTCGCATAGCAGCATGGCGATGGCGGTAAAGCCCATGGACAGCACGCAGAACAGCGAGATCGAGTAGGTGTAGCCGTTGCCGGCGACCGCGGCGGCGGTGGAGATGGCCGAAAGGTCGCCCGGCTGGATGGGCATGGATTTAAACGTGATGACGAAGAACTCGGCAATGCCCAGGATAAAGAGGGCGAAGGCCAGGGCGGCGGGAGCTGCGCCGCGGCGCTGGAACAGGAAGAACAGGCCGACCATGAGCGTGGTGATGATGGCCCACTCGAGCAGTATGCACAGGGGGTAGACCCAGGTAAAGTCGTGGTTGGACGAGACCTCCATGCCCAGCAGCGCAAAGACGCCGGCGAGCAGCAGGCACAGCACGGCGGCGACGAGCGGTTTGCCCACAAAGGCTCCGCGCAGACGGGCGAGCTTGCCGGTGGGGGCGGGGGCGTCGGGCGCGGCGAACGCAAAGACGCGCGGGGCGATGCGGTCGCGTGCGATGCTGGCCCAGGCGCAGCCGGTGAGGATGGCGTTGGTCAGGATGAGCATCACAAAGGCGAGCGGCTCGTTTTGGGCGACGAGGCCCATGGCGCCCCAAATGGTCAAAAAGACCTGGAACAGACCGAAGGCGACGCTCCATCCAAGAGCGCCCTTGGCAACGGTGCCCGACTGCGCGCGAATGGCCTTGGCCTCGCGCAAGACAAGGAAGACGGTCGCCGCAAGACCGACGAGCGAGATGGCGGCTGCGAACATGCTGAGACTCCTCACAAACTTAAAACTACGAAAGCGGGGGTTTACCCGATTGTTACCAAGATATGCGCTGCGATTGGTGGCTGCGCACAACAACCAGCCATATTAGCGCGCATGTGTGGCGGTGTGGCGCAATGTAGTGGCGACCTGCGCGATAATGGACGGGAATTACACGGAAACGTAAAGGCTTCTTAAAGAAATGGCGAGGTTAAGGCGATGAACGAGCAGGTTTGTATGACGAGTGCGGGCGACGTGGGCGCTGGCATGGGCGCGGGCGGCTATCCGGTCGAGACCACGGGCAACGCGGTGCTGGACACGTTGGAGCACCGTTCGTCCACGCGCGCTTTTGCGCGCGATGACAACGACCGTCCCGTAGCGGTGACCGACGAGCAGCGGGCGGCGATTCTGCATGCGGCGAGCCGCGCGCCGTCGGCAGGCGCCATGATGATGTATTCCATCGTGAGTATCCGCGAGCAGACAACGCTCGATCGCCTGGCCGACCTGTGCGACCACCAGCCCATGATCGCCAAGGCGCCCTGGGCACTTATATTTGTGGTCGACTATGCCAAGTGGATCGATCTGTTTGAGCACGTGGGTTGCTTTGAGCCCGAGTTTGTCGAGCGCACGGGCAAGGCGCCCCGCCGCGCGCCGGGTTTAGGCGACTTTGCCATCGCGGTGCAGGATGCCGTGATCGCTGCCCAAAACGCCGTGGTCGCCGCCGAGTCCCTGGGGCTGGGGAGCTGCTATATCGGCGATGTCGTCGAGAACGCCGAGGAAGTTGCTGCGCTGCTGGACTTGCCGCCCTATACCATGCCGCTGTCGATGCTCATCATCGGCACGCCCCGCAAGGAGCGCCCGGCGATTGCGCATCCCGTGGTGAACCTGGTGCACGAGGAGCGCTATCGGCGCGCCGATGCCGCGACCATGGATGCGCAGGTGGCCGAGATGGACGCGATGTTCCGTCCGCATGCCCGCGAGGTGGGGGAGCGCGTCGTGGATATCTACACCCGCAAGCACACGAGCCCCTTTATGGCCGAGATGAGCCGATCCATGGAGTGGTGGTTCAAAAACTGGCTCGGAAAATGACGAATGTGACAAAGGGACAGTCCCTTTGTCACATTCCATATCGCTGCGGTGGCCTAAAGGCCGTATAAATGTTTATCTAGCTGGGAAAACAGTGCATTAAAACATGGGACGATTATCTATAATCCCCTCGAACGTTAAAGTTGGGAGGAAACCGGCTTATGGAACAAAAGGCCAAGGAGGCAGCCTCGCACGCTGCGATTCCTGTGAGCATCTCGGCGATGCTCGTCACGCTGGGCGTGGTGTATGGCGATATCGGCACCAGCCCCATGTATGTAACCAAGGCGCTCGTTGCCGGCAACGGCGGCATCGGAAGCGTCACGGAGGAGTTCGTGCTCGGCGCACTCTCTCTTGTCGTGTGGACGGTCACGCTGCTGACGACCGTCAAGTACGTGCTCATCTCGCTGCGCGCCGACAACCATGGCGAGGGTGGCATCTTTGCTCTGTACAGCTTGGTTAAGCGCTGCGGCAAATGGCTCATCATCCCCGCCATGCTGGGCGGCGCGGCACTGCTCGCCGATGGCATCCTCACGCCTGCCGTTACCGTGACTACGGCTATCGAAGGCCTGCGCACCATTCCGGCAGTCCATGCCGTGCTGGGCGACGATCAGGCCCGCGTCGTGGCCATCACGCTTGCCATCATCATTGCGCTCTTCTTGGTGCAGCGCATCGGCACGGCCAAGATCGGCCACGCCTTTGGCCCCATCATGACGCTGTGGTTCCTGTTCCTGGGCGGCACGGGTCTGTTCTTTGTCTTCCAGCACCCCGCCGTGCTGCTGTGCCTCAACCCGGTGCGCGGCATCGCCTTTTTGTTGAGCCCCAACAACCATGCGGGCATCATGATTCTGGGCAGCTGCTTCCTCGCCACCACCGGTGCCGAGGCGCTCTACTCCGACATGGGCCACGTGGGCCGTGGCAACATCTACGCAACCTGGCCGTTCGTTAAGTGCTGCTTGCTGCTGTCCTACATGGGCCAGGGCGCGTGGCTTATCAACAACGCCAGCAACCCGGAGCTCATGGGTATCGCCGACCTCAACCCCTTCTACCAGATGCTCACCCCGGGCCTGCGTCCCTTTGCCGTCGGCCTTTCCACCGTCGCGGCCATCATTGCCTCGCAGGCGCTCATCACCGGCGCTTTCTCGTTGGTGTCCGAGGCCAGCCGCCTGGACCTCATGCCGCACATGCAGGTCTTCTATCCTGCCGAGACCAAGGGCCAGCTCTATATTCCCATGGTCAACAACGTCATGCTTGTGGGCTGCGTCATCGTGGTGCTGCTGTTCCAGAGCTCGGCGCACATGGAGGCCGCCTACGGCTTGGCGATCACCCTGACCATGATGTGCACGACGGTGCTGCTCTTCTTCTACCTGCATGTTGATCGCGGCCTTAAGGTCGTCCCGTATATCTTCGTTGCGTTCTTCCTTTTGCTCGAGGGCTTCTTCTTTGTGAGTTCGCTCACCAAATTTTTCCACGGTGGCTATTTCACTATTCTTATGGCCATGCTCATCATGGGCGTTATGCTGTGCTGGTACAACGGCACGGCGGTCGAGCGGCGTCAGTTTACGCTGCTGCCGCTGCGCAGCTATCTGCCGCAGCTCAAGCGCCTGCGCGACGACGATCGCTATGAGCTTATGAGCGACAACATCGTGTACCTGACCAAGGACACCAATACCGACTACATCGACCGCGATATCGTCTACTCGATTCTGGACAAGCATCCCAAGCGCGCCCGCGCCTGGTGGTTCGTGAACGTCGAGACCATGGACGAACCGCATACCTTTGCCTATTCGGTCGAGACGTTTGGCACCGACTATGTTTTCCGCGTGCATCTGTACCTGGGCTACAAGGTTAACCAGCGCGTGAACGCCTACCTGCGCCAGGTTGTTCAGGATCTGGCCGCCACTGGCGAGCTGCCGCCGCAGATGCATGACTACTCGGTCTACAAGGATCCGGGCAACATCGGCACGTTTAAGTTCGTCATGATCCGCAAGCTCCTGGCGCCCGAGAGTGACGTGGAGCCGAGCGAGCGCACGGCCATCACGCTCAAGTACATCATCCGCCGCTTTGCCGGTACGCCGGCGCGCTGGTATGGCCTGGAGAACTCCAACGTGAGCTTTGAGTATGTGCCGCTGTTCACCAAGTTCAAGGCTGTGAACAAGATGCAGCGCCTGGCCCCCAACGAGCGCCCGTAGTCGCCGACCGGTTGCATGGAGTTGGTCTTCGATGGACAGGAGTGTGCGCCCTGCTCGCGCACATGCTGTTTGTCTAACGACCGCAGACTGCAAAGGCTATACACTTGGAACCACCACAAGGGAAACCACCACAAAGGTGCTGTCCCCTCTGTGGTGGTTTTTGTTTTTAAGAGAGGGGCGGGGTGCCGATGGACGTCCGTGCGGACGGCGATATTGCCGATAGCTTTTGGTGGCGGCGCACAACGCTGACACGTCGCAGCCCTCTGTATGACGCCTGCGTATCGGCGGGGCTGCTGATCGCGGCGACGATTGTGGGTGCGCTGCTCGACCATCCTGGTCTCGCGCCGAGCATCATGATCGTCTATGTGTTCGCCGTGCAGCTGTGCGCATTCTTTACCTGGAGCCGCCTGTATTGCCTGCTGAGCTCGGCTGCCGCCGTAGCGCTCTACAACTTCTTGTTTGTCGACCCGCGCTGCTCGCTATCGTTTATCGACCGCGTCTATCCCGGCATGTTCTTCATCATGTTTGTGGTCTCGCTTGTGTCGAGCTCGATTGCGTTGGCCCTGCGCCGCGCCTTGGCACAGGCTGCCGCCAGCGACCGTCGCACGCATATGGTGCTCGAGACCAACCGCATGCTGCAGCGGTGTCCCGATCAGCAGCAGATTGTGCATGCCATGGCAACGCAGCTGGCGCGTCTTTCGGGCTGTCCGGTCGTGTGGTACAGCGCCGACGCCGACGATGATGACTTGCTGCCGCGTGCGACGTACACGGCCGTGGGTGACGCCGCGCCGGTGCACCAGCTGACGCCCCAAATGCCGCCGCGGCTCTCTGCGTCCGCCTATGTGGGAACGCCGCTCGATGCCACCTATGGCGGCTCGGCGTTTTATGGCATCTACCTGACGGTTTGCACGGGCGACGGCTTCGTGCGCTCGGGCGACCCCGCCTCGGTGGTGGGCGTGCTGGCTATCGTTGCCGAGCCCGACATGCTGACGCACGAGGAACGGACACTTGCCGACGCCATCGTGAGCGAAGGCGAGCTGGCACTCGATCGCGCCCGCGCCATGGAGGCCCGCGAGGAGGCGGCGGTGCTCGCCAAAAACGAACAGCTGCGCGCCAATCTGCTGCGCTCCATCTCGCACGATCTGCGCACGCCGCTTACCAGCATTTCGGGCAATGCCGACGTGCTACTCGACCAGGGTTCGACCGGCACGGCCGTGCTCGATAGCCAGACGCGCCGCAGCATGCTCCTTTCCATTCGTTCGGATGCGCAATGGCTCAACGCCACCGTCGAGAATTTGCTCGCCATCACAAAGCTCGAGGGCGGCGGCATGCATCTGTCGACCACGCTCGAGCTCATGGACGATATCGTCGAGGAGGCGCTGCGCCACGTGAATCCGGCTGTACGCGAGCACGATCTTAAGGTGGTGCCGTGCGACGAGCCGGCGCTCGTCAACGTCGATGCGCGCCTGATGGTGCAGCTGGTGGTGAACCTGGTGAACAACGCTATTGCCTATACGCCGCCCGCCTCGCATATCGTGATCTCGATTATGGCGAACGATGGACAGGTGGCATGTTCCGTCGCCGATGACGGTCCCGGTATTGCGCCCGAGGAGCAGGGCCGGATCTTTGAATCGTTCTACACTGTCAACCATGGCTTGGCTGATAGCCATCGCAGCGTGGGCTTGGGACTTTCGCTCTGTCGATCCATTATGTTGGCGCATGGCGGTAGCATAGAGGTTGCCGCGGCGGACCCGCACGGCTCGGTCTTTACGATTGGGCTTCCCGCCGCCGACGTTTCGTTTGATAAGGAGTAACGCTGTGTCGAACTCTGCCATGAAACCGCTTATCTTGGTCGTTGAGGACGACCCCGCCGTCCGCAACCTTATCGTTGCCGCGCTCGAGGCGCACGGCTTGCGCCATATGGCCGTGGAGACCGCCCATGCCGCCATCGCCGCCGCCTCATCGCAGGCACCGAGTATTGTGCTGCTCGATCTGGGCCTGCCCGATATGGACGGCGTCAAGGTGGTGGAGTCGGTGCGCGCATGGTCGGGCATGCCGATCATTGTGGTCTCGGCGCGCAGCGAGGATGCGGACAAGATTCGCGCACTCGATGCCGGTGCCGACGACTACCTGACCAAGCCGTTTTCGGTCGAGGAGCTGCTCGCGCGCATTCGCACGACGCTCAGGCGCCTTTCGTATGCGCAAACGGGCGGCGTTGCCTCCGAGGGCTCGTTCGATACCGGTGAGCTGCATATCGATTTTGATGCCGGCATCGCCACGATGGATGGCGAGGAGCTGCATCTGACGCCGATCGAGTACAAGCTCTTGTGCCTGCTGGCGCACAACGCCGACAAGGTGCTGACGCACCAGTTTATCCTGCACGAGATTTGGGGCACGGCAACTAAGAGCGACCTGGCGAGCCTTCGTGTCTTTATGGGCACGTTGCGTAAGAAGATCGAGTCCGATCCGGCGCATCCGCGCTATATCCAGACGCACGTGGGTATCGGCTATCGCCTGGTCACCCAAGGCTAGATCGCCAACCACCATCCCAATATGAGTTGCGGTGAAATACGGTTTAAATTTGCCTAATTCCAGGCAAAACAGTCCGTATTCCACCGCAACTTGGTTTATCTGCCCTTGGGCTTGCTGGCGTAGAACTTCTTCTTTTTGGGCTTGCCGGCGCAGGCAGGCTTGCCGTCGCCGCGCGACCCTCGGTCTCCGGCCTGCGCGTGCGCGGGCGCCGTTGCGCGGGGCTTGCGGGCCTCGGGGTTGCGCAGCTCTTCGGTTCGCTCTGCAATCTCCTCGGCGCTAAAGCCGACTTCGGCCATGGCGTCCTCGATGGGCAGGCGGCGCACGATATAGCAATGGTGCACCTTCTGGTTGCGCGCAAAGTCCTCGGGGATGGTCTGCGCCGTAATGTCCTCTAGCACGACGCCCGCGCGCGCGAGCTTGCGCGTCTCGGGGCGGAAGCCGCGCAGGTTGCAGCTAAAGATGGCGTGGCCGCCCTGTGCGAGCAGGCGCGATACGCCGGCCAAAAGCTCAACATGGTCGCGCTGGACGTCCCAGGTGCGGCGGCCCATCTTTGATGAGTTCGAAAACGTGGGCGGATCGACAAAAATCAGGTCCCAGCGGTTGCGCGTCTGGCGCTGGACGCGAATCCAGGCAAGCACGTCGTCGCGCACAAAATGATGCTGCGGACCAACAAAGCCGTTCTGGCGCATATTGCGCTCGGCCCAGTCCAGGTAGGTGTTGGAGAGGTCGACCGTCACAGTTTCCTCGACGCCGCCGTCTGCCGCATAGCAGGTAGCGGTGCCGGTATAGGCGAACAGGTTGAGAAAGCGCCGCGCCTGCTTGGCGTGCTCGCGCACCAGGTTGCGGGTGACGCGGTGATCCAAGAAGATGCCGACGTCCAGGTAGTCGTCAAAGTTGACGGCAAAGGTAAGGCCGCCCTCCTCGATGAGCGGCAGACGACGGCGTGCGATATTGGCGCGCTCGCCCGAGCCGCCCTTGCCGGCGCCCTGCTTGCCGTACTGCGAGCCGCCACGCGAACGCATGCGGGCCTTGGCGTGCACGTGCTCGGCGGGAACATCTAGGATGCGCGGCGCGATGGCCAGAATGTCGAGCATGCGGGCCTGGGCAAGCGCGGGATCGATGGTCTTGGGCGCGGCGTATTCGGCGATGACGAGCCAGCGGCCCGGCGTCTGCGGGCAGCCCTCGTACAGGTCGATGGCGGCGGAGTAATCGGGCAGGTCGGCATCGTAGACGCGGTAGCAGCTCACGCCCTCGCGCTTTGCCCACTTGCGACGCAGACGGGCGTTCTTGCGCAAGCGGTTGGCGAACTGCTCGGACTCGGGGATGAGCACGGGCAGCGGCTTGCCGTCGCCCAGGTCGAGTGTGGCGGCAGGTTCGGGCATGGGGGTGCTGGCGGCTTTGTCGTTGACTTCGTTGGTATCCGCAACCTCGGCCTCGGCATCTGCGCTGGTCGCAGCCTCAAACGCTGCGGCGGCGTGGTCGAGCGACGGCCAGACTTCGACGGTCGCCTCCTCGTTGTTGGGCATGACGGCGATCGAGCGCTCGGGCTCGGCGTGGAGCGAGCGGGCCAGCAATCCATCGCGGGTGAGCGCGGCGACCGGCGCCGCGGCAAGCTCGGGCGCGCGGCGCAGCTCGCCGACCAGCGTCATGGCGTCGTGCATGAGCGAAAGCGGGGTCTCGGTGGTGTCTGCGACCACGGCGGCACCGGCGACAGCGCCTGCATGGTCCAGCACGGTGGCTGGCTTGGCAGCGCAAAAGTCGACAAAACGCTTGTAGCCGGCGCACTTGACCATGCGCTCGGCAGTCTTGCGGGCAGCGGGGTCAATGTCCACGGCGACGATGCGCGCCTGGCGCTCGCGCGCCGCCGCCTCGCGCTCGCGTGCCTCGGCAAGCAGCTGCTCCCACAGGGCGGCGTCGTGCGGCTGCCAGCCCTCAAAGCCCCAGCGCTCGCGTGCAGCGCCCGGGGCGCGGTCGGTCAGAATGTTCACGGCTTCCAGCAGCAGACCGCCGCCGGCGCACGAGGCGTCGATCAGCGTGGGCAGGGCTTCGTTCTCGTAATCGTCGGCCGTCAACTCGCGCTCGCATAGTGCGGTCCAGCCGACCTGCGCCAGCACCAGGGCGGCGTAGTCGGGGCGCAGCACGTGCGCGCCCTCGCCGGCGCGGGTCGCTGCGGGCGGCAGGCGCTTGAACAGCGGGTCGCCCGAAAGGTCCAGGCTTATGCTCGCGCGGCGCTGACGCAGCGAAAGCAGCAGGTGAACATCGGGATCGGCGGCATCGACATCGGCGCGACGGCCCGTGGTTTCGGCCAGGCGGTCGCACAATGCGTCCTTGGCGCGCAGGGCAGAGAAGCGTGTGTTGCGCAGCTGCTCGGTCACGCCGCGGGCGGTGATGGCGATGGTTGCGCCGGGGCGGATGATGTTCTCCCAGGCGATGTCGTAAACGCTATCGTACAGTTCATCGGCATCCTGCGCCTCAAAGCGCCCAAGAACCACGAACACGCGGCTCGCCAGGCGCGACCACAGACAGGCGCGGTAGCCTTCTTCGAGCTCGCCCTCAAACGTAGCGCGGCCCTTCAGCCGGCGGACATGCGAAAGCCCGAGGCGTTTAAGCTCATCGGCGAGTGCGGACTCAAAGCCCTCGGGGCAGCTTGCGTAAAATTCCATGGGTGACCTCTCTGGTTGCGTCGCTCCATTATATGATGGATGCTTCGTTTGCCCTCATCCCCGAAAGGAACCCATATGATTGATGCGTGCCCCGATTCCGCCGTGCTCTTTTTTGACGTGGACGGCACGCTGACGTCGTTCGATCCCGACGATATGACCGATAAGGACTTTTCGGCGGTTCGCCCCTCGCAGACGGTGGTTGAGGCGTTCCGTGCACTGCGCGATGCAGGGCACAAGGCATTTATCTGCACGGGTCGCCCCCTGTGGCTTATCGCCGATAGCCTGCGTGCGCTCGACCCCGCGGGCGTCGTGGCCATGGCAGGCGCCACGCTCGAGGTCGAGGGACGCGTGGTACACGAGGACTGCTTTGACGAGGACGTTATCGAGGAGCTTGCGCGCCGTATGGCCGCGGCAGGGATTGAGGCCTTTTTCGAGACCAACGTGGCTACTTTTGCCCTGGAGCCTGTGGGCGTTGAGCAGTCGTCTCTGATCGGCACTTCTGTGGTGCACAGCACCGAGGAAATGCGCGTCGACGGCAGTCTGCGCGTGGGCAAGGTATGCCTCAGTGTGCACAGTTTGGCTCGCGTAGCCAATGATGACGGCTTTATCGATTGCGAGTTTGAGCTGTGCAACACCGGTGGCCAGAATCGCGAGCTGAGCCCCAAGGGTATTGACAAAGGCGTGGGCGTGGCGCGAGCGCTGGCGTATCTGGGCCGCGAAGGAAATGCGCGCACCTTTGGCTTTGGCGATTCGGGCAACGACCTGGGCATGCTCGCTTCGGTCGAGACGGCTGTCGCCATGGGCAACGCCATGCCCGAGGTCAAGGCGGTCGCCGACTACGTGACCGACGATGTCGCACACGACGGCACCGTCACAGCGATGCAGCATTTTGGGTTGATTGAATAAATGGCCGGGTCGCCCGCAGGGGGGCGACCCGGCCATTTGAGCTATATTGCAATATAGAGCTTGGGATGGCTGCGACTGTTCTCGATCGCCGCCGTCATGATGCCCTCGTCGTCTCCATCAACGATGATGCCATCGAGGTCATCGATCTGCGCGGACTGATAAAAACTGGTCTTGTTGAACTTTCCCTGGTCAACCATCATGTAACTCTTGTTTGAGTTGGTCAGGTACATATGCTTGATCATGGCTGAGAAGTCGTGCTCGACGGTAAAGCCGTGGTCGGGGTGGAATCCGTCGGCACTGACAAACGCCTTGTCGGCATGGAGTTTGCTCATGCAGTCGAGCGTTAGTGCGCCCGCGAGGTAGAGGTGGCCCTTGCGCACGGAGCCGCCCAGCAGCACTACCGAAGCATTGGGGAGATTAAAGCTGGCATAGTTCGCGATTGCAAGATCGCCGGTGATAATGGTGATCTCACGCTTGTCCATGAGGGCCTTAGCGAAGTAAAAGCCTGTGGTGCCGATATCAATTACCAGAACATCGCCATCATCAACAAGAGTTGCCGCGGTTGCGGCGATGGCCTCTTTGGCCTCGACTTGGACATTGATACGCTCCTCGGGATACGAGATTGCGTTGGAGCGAGAAAGCGATACCGCTCCGCCGCGTACGCGACGCAGCTTGCCTTCGGATTCCAGCGAGACGAGGTCGTGTCGTGCGGTGACTTCCGAAACCGAAAAACGGCGAACGATGTCGGATACCGAGATATTTGGCTTTTCGGCCAGCCAGTTCATAATAAATCGCTGACGCTCGGCCGGTGAAAGGTCTGAAGTAGATGCCATATGCCGCTCCTTTTGAACGAAAGGCAAAAGATACGCCTTTCGTAATCGAAATATAACGTATCGATATGAAAAGGACAAGGCAAAATCGAATGAATCAAATGAACGGAATGGCATGTCCCAAATGCATGCGTAGCAGATAGTTTGCACTTAAATAGCGTGTAGAGGGTCTTGTTCTGAAGGTGCCGCCCAAAAGAAGTACGTTCACACCCGATATTCGACCGCTCACGGAAAGATGACAATTGAGCTTTCGATAGCTTTTGAAATGGTTTATAAAAGAAAACCGAAAAGCTTTTGAAACAAAGAAGAAGGCTTTCGATAGCAATAGTGCTAGATGAGAAAGGACCGAACATGGCGATCAAGGTGTTTGCCGACGGCGCTAACCTCGAAGGCATGCTTGACATGCATGACAATGGTAACGTTCAGGGTTTCACGACCAATCCTTCCCTTATGAAGGCCGGTGGCGTGACTGACTACCGCGCTTTTGCCAAGACGGTTCTTGAGCACATCACCGATGTGTCGGTCTCTTTTGAGGTATTTGCCGACGACGAGGCGGGTATGGAAGCCGAGGCCCGCGAGATTGCAACCTGGGCAGACAACGTCTACGTTAAGATCCCGGCACTCAACACCAAGGGCGAGTCCACCGCCGCGCTGGTCAAGCGCCTTTCTGCCGACGGTATCAAGGTGAATGTCACCACCATCTTCACGCCCGAGCAGGTCGACGAGTTTGTCGATGCCGTCTCTGCCGAGACCCCCTCTATTCTGTCCATCTTTGCCGGTCGCATTGCCGATACCGGCGTCGATCCGCTGCCCCTCATGGCGGAGTCCGTAAAGAAGGCTGCCGTCAAGCCTGCTGCCGAGGTTCTTTGGGCGTCTACGCGCGAGGTCCTCAATATCTTCCAGGCGGAGTCCGTTGGCTGCCAGATCATTACGGTTCCCAATGCCCTTCTTGCCAAGCGCAAGAATTTCGGAAAAGATTTACTCGAGTACTCGCTTGATACGGTCAAGGGCTTCGCCCGCGACATTCAGGCACTTGGTTTCCATATCCTGCCCGAGGAGTAGGGGGCGAGCATGCTGACCGATCTTCTTAAGCCCGAGCTTGTTGCCTGCCACGTCGAGGCCTCCGATTGGGAGGAAGCGATCAAGGCATGCGGTAAGCTGCTCGTTGACGCCGGCAAATGCGACCAGAGCTATGTTGACGCCATGATTTCGTCGGTTCACAAATTCGGTCCCTATATGGTCTTGGAAGAGGGCATTGCCATGCCTCACGCTCAGGCCGATGGCAATGTGAGCGAGGCCGGCATCTGCATTGTCACGCTTGACCCTGCCGTTGCATTTGGACATGAGGATTTCGATCCGGTTCACGTGCTCGTGGGTATTTGCGCACCCGACCCCAAGGCTCATCTTGGCTGCTTGGCGGAGCTTTCGCAGATGTTCGAGGACGAGGACTGCGTTGCCAAGCTCAGCGCATGCGATACGCCCGAGCAGGTTTTGGAGACCATGCGTTCATTCTTTTAGGCCTTAATGGCACGGCGATGCGTCGCCGCTTTTGGATAGACGGAAAACCGTCACGTGTAGGAGAGGAAGGTTGCCATGCATATCATCACCGTATGCGGAAACGGCATCGGGTCTAGCCTGATGCTCGCTGGCAAAGTAGAGGAGCTTTGCGAGGAGGAGGGCATCAAGGCCGACGTTGAGTCTATGGACCTGAACGGTGCTTCTTCCGCAAATCCGGATCTGTTCATCACCGTTAAGGAGCTCGCCCCCGAGCTCCACGGCAACGTTGTGATCGTTCGCAGCTATGTGAACAAGAAGAAGATCCGCGAAGACGCCCTTGAGGCAATCAAGGCGGCCGCTGCTAACGCCTAAAGCGGCATAAAAAAGGGCGGTTCCCTGTGGAAGAGGGAAACGCGCCCACGTTAGAGAGAAAGGAAGCGCAGATGCAAGCCATCCTTCCCATACTTGAGTTTATCCAATCGATTCTGACCAAGCCAGCGTGGATCATGGGTCTGTTTGCCTTTGTGGGCCTTGTTGCGCTCAAGCGCCCTGCCCACAAGGTGATGACGGGAACCCTGAAGCCCATTCTTGGTTACATCATGCTGTCTGCTGGCGCCGCTGTTGTTCAGGAGAACCTTGCTCCGCTGGGTACCTTCATCGAGACCGGTTTCCACATCACCGGCGTCGTGCCTAACAACGAGGTCGTCGTTTCGATGGCTCAGAGCGTCCTTGGCGTTCAGACCATGATGATCCTGATTCTCGGCTACGTCGTAAACATTATCATTGCCCGCTTTACCAAGTTTAAGTACATCTTCCTGACGGGCCATCACAGCATGTTTATGGCTTGCCTGCTGTCTGCCGTTCTGCAGGCATCTGGCTTCCAGGATGTCCAGCTTGTCATCGTGGGCGGCATGTTCCTGGGCCTCGTGAGTGCTATGCTTCCCGCCGTTGGTCAGCGTTTCACCGAGAAGGTTACCGATGGCGATGAAATCGCCATGGGCCACTTCGGTTCACTCGCCTATTACATCTCCGCTGCAGTCGGTACGCTTTTTGCTAAGGACGCCGAGGAGAACAGCACCGAGAAGATCGAGGTTCCCGAGAAGTTTGCCTTCCTGCGCGACACCACCATCTCCACGGCTCTTACCATGGCCTTCTTCTATCTGGTTACCGCTTTTGCCGCTTACATCGCAGACCCTGCGGTCGTTACCAAGACCGCTGGCGGCGACAATGTGATCGTCTATGCCCTGACTTGTGCCCTGTCCTTCGCCGTCGGTGTCACTATCGTCTACAACGGCGTCCGTATGATTCTCGCCGACCTGGTCCCGGCTTTCCAGGGCATCTCCAACAAGCTGATCCCCGGTGCCATCCCCGCCGTCGACTGCGCCGTCTTCTTCCCTTATGCTCCCACCGCCGTCATCCTCGGCTTTGTCGCTTCCTTTATCGGTGGCGTGGTCGGTATGTTCATCGTGGGCGCTACCCTGGGCATCTTCATCATCCCGGGCATGGTTCCCCACTTCTTCTGCGGTGCTACCGCCGGTATCTACGGCAATGCCACGGGCGGTCGCAAGGGCGCAGCTCTTGGCGCTTTCGTCAACGGCCTGCTCATCACCTTTGCCCCGGCCCTGCTCCTGCCCGTTCTTGACGTCTTTGGCTTCAAGAACACTACGTTCGGCGACTTCGACTTCTCCGTCATTGGTATTACGCTCGGCCGCGCTGCCGAGGCCTTCGGTACCACCGGTGTCTACGCGATTCTCGCCGTCCTTCTGATCATCGCCTTCGTCCCCAACTTCATCCACACCAAGGGTGCTGTGATCAACCACGTTGAGGAAGAGTAATCCAGGCATACGTTAAGCCCTAATCGGGCGGAGCTCCGATAACCGGCTCCTACACGGAAGCGGTGACGTCTCAAATGAGGCGTCGCCGCTTTTTGTTTTGGAGCGGTTGTGAAAACGCGCCGGTGAAGCGCTGTCTCTGAGTCGCCAATGGAATCAACCGCGATGATTGGCAAAAACGTTTTGCCGCTGGAATGTCGATATAAAAATGGTAAATCTGCAAAACCGTTCGCCGAGAAGATAAAAAACCGCAGCTTACGCCTTGATAAACGTAGGTAAAGTGTTTAGCAGTTTATCGGCCGTATGCAAACGAAAGGAATCAGGCAGATGGCAATCAAGGTGTTCGCTGACGGTGCAAACCTCGAGGGCATGCTCGACATGTACGAGAACGGCAACGTTCAGGGTTTCACGACCAACCCGTCCCTTATGAAGAAGGGTGGCGTGACGGATTACCGCGCGTTTGCCAAGGAGGTTCTGGCCCACATCACCGATGTGTCCGTCTCGTTTGAGGTCTTTGCCGACGACGTCGAGACCATGGAGGTCGAGGCGCGCGAGATTGCTACCTGGGCCGAGAACGTCTACGTCAAGATTCCGTGCGTGACCACCAAGGGCGAGTCCACCGCCGAGCTGGTCCGCAAGCTTTCGGCCGACGGCATCAAGGTCAACGTTACCACCATCTTTACGCCTAAGCAGGTCGATGAGATGGTCGAGGCCGTTGACGCCGAGACGCCGTCTATCATTTCGCTCTTTGCCGGTCGCATCGCCGACACCGGCGTCGATCCCATTCCGTTTATGAGGGAGTCAGTCAAGAAGGCCGCCGCAAAGCCCAACTGCGAGGTCCTGTGGGCGTCCACGCGCGAGCTCATCAACATTTACCAGGCCGAGGCCTGCGGTTGCCAGATCATCACGGTGCCAAATAGCATCCTGGCCAAGCGCAAGAACATCGGCCGTGACCCGTACGAGGTCTCGCTCGATACCGTACGCGGTTTTGCCAAGGATATCGCCGCTTTGGGTTTCCATATTCTGCCCTAAGCAAGGGTACCCCCTGCAGCGACGTGCAAAATCGCGAGTTTTCAGCATGGTAAAGACTTTTACCATCTGGTTGAAGCGCGGAACGGCCCCCGTTTTGGCCCTAAAACGCCAAAACGGGGGCCGTTTTTGCTTTTATGGCCCTCTGAAGCGCTGCGGGGCTATCGGGAGATGCTGAATACTCGCAATTTTGCACGCCGCGAAGAGGGGGACGTCCGCTTTGGCGGCTATTTGCCCTGCACCATGGTGAGGGAGATTTTCTTGCGGTCGCGATCGACCTTTTCGACCCACACCTTGACCGTGTCGCCGACGCGCACCACGTCGCTGGGGTGCTTGACAAAGCGGTTGGCCAGCTTGGAGATATGCACGAGGCCGTCCTGGTGCACACCCACGTCGACGAAGGCGCCAAAGTCCACGACGTTGCGCACCGTGCCCTTGAGCTCCATGCCGGGTTCCAGGTCGTCGATGGAAAGTGCTGAGCGGCTAAAGACCACCTCGGGCGCGTCGTCGCGCGGGTCTCGGCCAGGCTTCTTGAGCTCGTTGACGATGTCGATGAGCGTGAGGATGCCGCAGTCCAGGTCGCTTGCCAGTGCCGAGATGCTGCCGATGCGTCGCTCGATGTCGGGCACGCCGCCGCGGCTGAGCTCGCTTGCCGCCACACCCGCACGCTCCAGGACGGCCGTGGCCACCTCGTAGCTTTCGGGGTGGACGCTCGTCGCATCGAGCGGGTTCTTACCGCCGCTGATGCGCAGGAAGCCCGCGGCGTTGAGATATGCCTTGGGCCCCAGCTTGGGGACCTTCTTAAGCTGGCGGCGATCGGTAAAGGCGCCGTTCTCCTCGCGGTAGGCCACGATGTTTTTGGCTACGCTCGGCGTGATGCCCGATACGTATCCCAGCAGGCTCGCACTTGCGGTGTTTACGTCGACGCCCACGCGGTTGACGACGTCCTCCACCACGTGGCCCAGGGTGCGCGAAAGCTCGGCCTGGTCAAGGTCGTGCTGGTACTGGCCAACGCCGATGGACTGGGGTGGAATCTTGACGAGCTCTGCCAGCGGGTCTTGCAGGCGACGGCCCAGGCTCATGGCGCCGCGCACGGTGACGTCCAGGTCGGGATATTCCTGGCTTGCGAGCTCGGAGGCGGAGTACACCGATGCGCCGGCCTCGTTGACGATGGTGTATCGCAGTCCAGGCGCCTGTTCGGCGATAAACTCCGAGACGACTTCCTCGGTCTCGCGGCTGGCGGTGCCGTTGCCGATGACGATGGTGTTGACGCCGTCCTTCTTGACGAGGCGGGCGAGCTCACGCTTGGTGCCGGCGACGTCGTGGCGCGGCTTGGTGGGGTAGACCACGCCGTGGTCGAGTAGCTTGCCGGTCTCGTCCATGACGGCGACCTTGCAGCCGGTACGGTAGCCCGGATCGAGTGCGAGCACACGGGCACCGCGCACGGGGCGTGCCGAGAGCAGGCCCTCGAGATTCTTGGCAAAGACGTTGATGGCCTCGGTCTGCGCGCGGACGGTGAGCTTGGCGCGGGCCTCGCGCTCCAGCGAGGGGGCCATGAGGCGCTTGTAACCGTCGGCGATGGCGGCATCAAAGACGGGCGCAAACACGCCCTGGCGTCGGGGCCAACGGCTGCCGAGGCGTGCCGTGGCGGCAGTGCCGTCGACGTTCACGCGCACGCGGAGTTTGCCCTCGCGCTCACCGCGGTCGATAGCCAGCACGCGGTGGTTGGGTATACGGCGCAGCGGCTCGTCATAGCTGTAGTACGGCTCGTAGGGAGTCTTTTCGGTGGGGTCGGTGGCCTCGACGACGATGTCGGCGGTGTTCTGCGTAAAGGCGCGCAGGTCGGCGACGTTCTCGGGGTCCTCGGCCACCGTCTCGGCCACGATGTCCGCCGCGCCGGCAAGCGCCTTTTCGGGCGTGTCGAAGCCGGCCTCCTCGTTGACGTATGCCGCGGCGGCGTCGAGTGCGCTGCCCTTGGCCGAGGCCTGCATGATGATCATGTTGGCGAGCGGCTCAAGGCCTGCCTCGCGGGCCTTCTGCGCGCGAGTCATGCGCTTTTTGCGGTAGGGCTTGTAGAGGTCCTCGACACGCTGGAGCTGCGTGGCCTCGCGAATCTGCTGCTCGAGTTCGGGCGTGAGTTTGCCCTGGGCGTCGATGAGCAGGATGACGTCCTCTTTACGCTGCTCAAGATTGCGCAGGTAGGACAGGCGCTCGTCGAGTGCGCGCAGGGCGACGTCGTCCATGCCGCCCGTTGCTTCCTTGCGGTAGCGCGAAATAAAGGGGATGGTGTTGCCCTCGTCGATGAGCTTGACGGCTGCCTCGATGTTGGCGGCCTTAAGGTTGAGCTCGCGGGCGAGCTGGGCGATAAGATCCATGGGACTCCTTGCGTTTAAGGTGCGTTTGCAGCACAGGGCTACCAAGGATACCACCCGACGTTCTGCCAAAGCAGTCTTTTTGGGACGGGGCTTTTTTAGCTACGGTGTTCCGTTAGCTTGACCAGTCTTTTTGGGACGGGGCTAAATTAGCTGTTTTTTTGATTAGGGCTCAGTTGCGATTTGTTGATTCATCGATATTGGGATGGAGAACCAGCTAATTTAGCCCCGTCCCAAAAAGACTGTTCCTCCACCACCTCCCAAATCATCCTTACAAAACGAGGCCCTGGCCAAACGGCAAGGGCCTCACCACTTCTTTTCAGGCTGCGAGTAAAGACCGTGTGCGCAGGCGCTCCCCGAGGGAGATGGGGGTGCTTGCTCCGCGCGCAGTTTCGCAGCGAAGCGAGAATGTTTGAGCACGGAGTAAACACCCCGTCTCCCTCGGGGAGGTCCGTTGGGAGCGTAGGGGATGTTTTGAGCTACTCCAGCTCAAACGCCCCGGTATAGAGCTGGTAGTAATATCCGCGCTTGGCGATCAGCTCGTCGTGGTTGCCACGCTCGATGATGCGGCCGTGATCCAGGCAGATGATTGCGTCGGCGTTGCGCACGGTGGACAGGCGGTGCGCGATGACAAACGTCGTGCGGCCCTCCATGAGCTTATCCATGCCCGCTTGCACGATGGCCTCGGTGCGGGTGTCGATGCTCGACGTGGCCTCGTCCAGAATCATTGCCGGCGGATCGGCGACGGCAGCGCGTGCGATCGAAATCAGCTGGCGCTGGCCCTGCGACAGCTGGGCGCCGTTGCCGGTGAGCATGGTGTCGTAGCCGTCGGGCAGGCGGGTGATAAAGTCGTCCGCACCGGCGAGCTTTGCCGCCGCGATGCACTCCTCGTCGGTGGCGTCCAGGTTGCCGTAGCGGATGTTGTCCATCACAGTGCCGGTGAACAGGTTCACGTCCTGCAGCACAACGCCCAGCGAGCGGCGCAGATCAGCCTTGCGGATCTTGTTGACGTTGATGCCGTCGTAGCGGATCTTGCCGTCGGCGATGTCGTAGAAGCGGTTGATGAGGTTGGTGATGGTCGTCTTACCGGCACCGGTGGCACCGACAAACGCGACCTTCTGGCCCGGCTTGGCATATACGGACACGCCGTGCAGCACCTCGTGGTCGGGCGTATAGCCAAAGTCCACGTTATCCATGACCAGGTCGCCGCGCAGCGGTACGTACTCGATCTCGCCGGTCGCGCGGTGCGGGTGCTTCCATGCCCACATGCCGGTGCGGTGGTCGGCTTCCTCGAGCTGCCAGGTCTCGGGGTTCACCTGTGCGTTGACGAGCGTCACGTAGCCCTCGTCGGCTTCGGGCTCCTCGTCGAGCAGCTCAAAGATGCGCTCGGCGCCGGCAAGGCCCATGACCACGGCGTTGATCTGCTGCGAGATCTGGCCGATCTGGCCGCAGAACTGCTTGGTCATGTTGAGGAACGGCACCACGACGGCGATGGAGAGCGCCATGCCCGAGAGGCTCAGGTTGGGCACGCCCAGCTCCAGGAAGATGCCGCCGGTCAGCGCGACCAGCACGTAGAGCAAGTCGCCCAGGTTCCCGAGGATCGGCATGAGGATGTTGGCGTACATGTTGGCCTTCTGCGAGACCTCGAAGAGCTTCTCGTTGCGCTCGTCAAAATCGGCCTCGGCAGCGGACTCGTGACAGAACGCCTTGACGACTTTCTGGCCGTTCATGACTTCCTCGATATGGCCCTCGACCACGCCGAGCTCGGTCTGCTGCGCGATAAAGAAGCGCGCGGAGTTGGAGCCGAGCAGCTTGGTCATAAAGGTCATAAAGGCGACGCCGGCAATGATGACCAGGCACATCCACACGCTGTAATACAGCATGATGAAGAACACGGTGACGATGACGATGATCGTCATGAGCAGGTTGGGCAGCGATTGGCTGATCATCTGACGCAGCGTGTCGATGTCGTTGGTGTAGTGGCTCATGATGTCGCCGCGCTGGTGCGTGTCGAAGTAGCGAATCGGCAGGTCCTGCATGCGGTTGAACATCTTTTCGCGCAGCTTCTCGAGCGAGCCCTGCGTGATGACGGCCATGGCGCGGTTCCAGAAGAGCGAGGAGGCGACGCCCACGGCGTAGATGCAGCCGAGGGTGGTCACGAGCTTCAGAATCTTGGGCTGCGCGGCCGTCCAGTCGCCCGACTGCCACGATTCGCTAATGACCTGCAGCGCGCTCTGGAGAAACGTCGCGCCGATGGAGTTGATGACGGCGCAGAGCACAACGCCGGCGACGACGAGGGGCAAAAGCACCGGGTAGAAGCCAAAGAGCATCTTGATCAGGCGCGTCATGGTGCCGCCCTTGCGGTTGCGCGCGCGCTCGGCGGTAGCGGCCTTACTCATGTGCCTCGCCTCCTTCCTGGGTCTGAGCTTGCGGTGCGGATGCCTCGGTGTCGGCCTCGACGGCCCCTTCGCCCTCGGCAGACATCTTGTTTTGCGAGGTAAAGGTCTCGCGGTAGATCTCGCTCGTCTTGAGCAGCTCGTCATGGTTGCCGATCTGAGCGATACGGCCGCCCTCCATGACGATGATGCGGTCTGCGTCCTGCACGGAGCTGATGCGCTGGGCGATGATGAGCTTGGTCGTGTTGGGCAGATAGCTTGCCAGCCCTGCGCGGATCTTGGCATCGGTCTTGGTGTCGACGGCGCTCGTGGAGTCGTCCAGGATCAAGATCTTGGGGCGACGCAGCAGGGCACGCGCGATGCACAGGCGCTGCTTCTGGCCGCCGGAAACGTTGGAGCCGCCCTGCTCGATCCAGGTGTCGTAGCCCTTGGGGAAGCCGTCGACAAACTCGTCGGCGCAGGCCAGATGTGCGGCCTCGCGGACTTCCTCGTCGGTGGCGTTCGGGTCGCCCCAGCGCAGGTTCTCGGCGATGGTGCCGCTAAACAGCACGTTTTTCTGCAGGACCATGGCTACCTGGTGGCGCAGCGCGTCCAGGTCGTAGTCGCGCACGTCCACGCCGCCGACGCGCACGGTGCCCTCCGTGACATCGTACAGACGGGCGATCAGGTTCACGAGCGTCGACTTGGCCGAGCCGGTGCCACCGATAATGCCGATGGTCTCGCCGCTCTTAATATGCAGGTCGATATCGTCGAGCGCCTGGCGGCGGGCATGCTCGGAATACTTAAAGCTCACGTGATCGAAGTCGATGGAGCCGTCGGCAACCTCGTGCACGGGCTTGGTCGGGTTAGCGATCGTGGGCTCGGCGGCCAGCACCTCGGTAATGCGGTGCGCCGACTCATCTGCCATGGTCACCATGACAAAGATCATCGACAGCTGCATTAGGCTCATCAGAATCTGGAAGCCGTAGGTAAAGATGGAGGAGAGCTGGCCCACATCGAACAGGGTGCCCTGGCTCGTGATGATGAGCTTGGAGCCCAGGTAGATGATGACGACGAACGCGCCGTTGACGCAGATGTTCATCATGGGGTTGTTGAAGGCGAGCAACTTCTCGGCGCGGGTGAAGTCCATCTGGACGTCGCGCGCGGCGGTGGCGAACTTCTCCTTCTCAAAGTCTTCGCGCACGTAGCTCTTGACCACGCGCATGCCGGTGACGTTTTCCTCGACCGATTCGTTGAGCGCGTCGTACTTGCGGAACACGCGGGTAAAGATCGGGCGCACCTTATAGATGATAAAGAACAGGCCAAAGCCCAGCAGCGGAATGATGACCAGGTAGACCATGGCGACGCTGCCGCCCATGGCGTATGCCATGGTAAAGGCAAAGACCAGCACCAGCGGCGAGCGCACGGCGATGCGGATGAGCATCATAAAGGCCTGCTGCACGTTGTTGATGTCGGTGGTGAGGCGCGTGACGAGCGAGGAGGTCGAGAACTCATCGATGTTGGCGAAGCTGAACGTCTGGATCTTGTAGAACAGGTCGCGACGCAGGTTCTTGGCAAAGCCGCAGCTGGCATGGCTGCAGGTGATGCCCGCGGCGGCGCCAAAGGCGAGTGACGTCAGCGCGATGAGTACGAGAAGGCCGGCGGTGGGCAGCATCTCGGTAACGGCGGTGCCGTCCTTGATGGCGTCGATCATGTCGGCGGTGATAAACGGGATCATCATCTGGCAGATTACCTCGCCAAGCACCAGCAGCGGCGTGGCGATCGTGACCTTCATGTAATCGCGGATGCTGCCCATAAGGGTTTTAATCATCCAGTTCCTCCCAGGTTTTGCGGATTTTATCGAGCATTTCGGCGAGCTGCTCGCGCTCGTCGTGGGTGAGCGCGCTAAAGGCCCGTTCTCTAAAGCGGATGCGGGCCGCCTGGTCGATGCGGGCGTTTTCCCGGCCGGTTTCGGTCAGGCGAATGGTGAGTTGCCGTCGATCCTTGGGGTTACGGCTGCGCTCAATGAGGCCGTTGAGCTCGAGCTTGGACAGGATCTCGGAAAGCGACCCCGGCTTGAGGCCGAAGTGCATGCCGAGTTCCTGCTGCGACATCTCGCCGCCGGGCTGCTTGGCCAGTAGGCAGATGATGGGCGCCTTGCCGGACACGCCTCCGCCATGAAAATGCATGTAATGGCCGCAAAAGCCCAGGTTATTGAGGATGCGCTTGGCAAGCTTGTCTTCCGAGCTAGCCGCTTCGGATACATCCGCCGGCTGTGACGGGTCGCCGCCGGGCTCGTGCGAACAAAGGCTAAGAGGTTCATCGCACATAAATTAGTGCTGCTCCTTTCTTTAGTTAGGTAGTGGAATTGTTTTGTGCCTAACCAATTTAGGAGCGTGAGAAATCAAAGTCAAGGTACCAAACTAGTGGTTACGCGGTTTTACCAAACCGCGTAACGGCTCGACGCTGCAAACCCGCCAGAGCGGCAATCTGCCTTTCAACTTCGGCGGCATGACCAGAAGGTCAATGCCGCCTCGTTTCAAGGCACCTTGCTCACTCTGGCGGGTTTTCGCTGACTTCGCCAAAACATCGGCGTTGCCCTTGTTGGGATAGTCGTTGGGGACGTTCTTGTTTGACTAGTCGTTTAAGAACGTCCCCAACGACTAACTTAAAAACTATGCCGGATTACGGGGCTGAATGACGGATTGCCGACCATGCCGAAATTGGTAAAAAGAAAACCGCAGGTAGAAGGTTCGCTATGATTTGAAAATAAGGGGTGTGGTTGGCTCATTCAGGTTCAGCCCCGTAATCCGGCATAGTTTTGAAATGGCACTGAATAAGTGGCGGCAAATGAGCCGCAATGAAGCAAGCTAGCCCCTCGTTTCCGAAACCTTTCCGCAACAATTTGCCCTTCGCACTGCTCGACTCCGCTCGCAACGTCCCCTGCGCTACACTTAGTTGCACTGTGGCGCCGTTGCGCCGCGCCCGATCCAAGGGGGACACTCATGAAGAACACTCAGCTGTTGCTGATCAACGATATGTGCGGCTACGGCAAGGTCGCGCTTTCCGCCATGCTGCCGGTGCTGTCGCACATGGGTTACCGTATCCACAATCTGCCGACGGCACTTGTGTCCGATACGCTCAACTATCCCAAGTTTTACATCCACGACACCACGGAGTACGTGCGTCAGAGTCTTGCCATCTGGGAAGAACTCGGCTTTGAGTTCGACGCCATCTCGACCGGCTTTATCGTGACCGAGGAAGAGACGCGCATCATCTCGGACTTTTGCCACCGCCGTGCGCAAAAGGGCACCAAGGTGTTCGTCGACCCCATCATGGGCGACAACGGCAAGCTCTATGCGGGCGTGCCCGAGTCCACGATTGGCCTTATGCGGCACCTGCTGGAGTGCGCAGACTACGCGGTTCCCAACTACACCGAGGCCTGTTTGCTCACCGACACGCCTATCGTCGAGCAAATTACGCCCGATGAGGCCCGCGCCCTTGTGGACGCCGTGCGCGAGCTGGGTGCCAAGTCGGTGGTCATTACGAGCACCGTGGTCAATGGCACGAACGCGGTTACCGGTTACGACCATGTAGCGGGGGAGTACTTTACGATTCCCTTTGAGCTCATTCCGGTCTATTTCCCGGGCACGGGCGATACGTTCTCGGCAGTGCTCGTCGGCCGCGTTATGGCAGGTTGGAGTCTGCAGCGCGCGACGTCCGATGCCATGCGTGTGGTGGCCGAGCTTATCGAGCGCAATGCCGGCCAAGAGGACAAGTCGGCCGGTCTTCCCATCGAGGCCTGCTTGGATGTGATTGACCATGAGTAATGCTGGCGAGGGCGGCATCAGGCCTGCGGGCGAGAACAAGCCACTCGGCGCGCCGCGTGGCAAGCGTCCGCGTATCCGCGTGAGCTGCGTGGACCAGTTGGGGACGTGCCGCTGCCACCATGGTCACAAGCCGGGCGACGTCTTCGACTTCGACCGCGATCGCGGCAAGATGTGCGCCATGGCCTGTCACGTTGGCTTTCCCTATATCGACATTCTGCGCTATGGCGGAACTGTGCCCGGCAACGAGCCCGGCACGGCAAAGTTCTGCTGCCCCGAGGTCGATACGCTGAACGTCTG
This sequence comes from Collinsella sp. SGI.184, assembly GCF_050313415.1. Classification (NCBI taxonomy): domain Bacteria; kingdom Bacillati; phylum Actinomycetota; class Coriobacteriia; order Coriobacteriales; family Coriobacteriaceae; genus Collinsella; species Collinsella sp. SGI.184. Next base: position 34,787 of record NZ_JBNPLJ010000008.1, read on the forward strand.
GCTTGCCGAGATCGTCGACGAGTAGTTGAGCGTGGATTTTCTCCCACCAAGATAATGAGCGTGGATAATCTCCCGTTTAGAGCGCCGTTTTGCGTTCAAAGTGGGAGATTATCCACGCTCAATTTGTATGTGGGAGATTATCCACGCTCATTTTATGCCGATGGCGTGGCTCACGCATCCGCGCCGCCCGGGCGCCTACAGTTGCTCGAGCATGGCCGTGCAGCCGGCGAGCACATCGCGGTAGGTGGCATCGAAGTTGCCGGTGTACCAGGGATCGGCGACGTCGCCGGGGCGATCGGTCCAATCCAGCAGCCGCGAAATCTTGCCGTCGGCATCGTCGCCGAAGATGCGACGCAGGCCGCGCGCGTTCTCGGCATCCATATAGACGATGTGGTCCCAGTCACCATACTCCGCGCGACGAACCTGGCGCGCGCGGTGCGCAACGACGGGAATCCCGACCTCGCGCAGCTTGGCGACGGTGCCATGATGCGGAGGGTTGCCAATCTCCTCGGTCGAGGTCGCGGCAGAATCAATGACGAACTCCGCCTCGCGCCCAGCACGGCGCACCAGCTCGGCAAACACCGACTCAGCCATCGTCGAGCGACAGATGTTCCCATGACAGACAAATAGGATTTTGCGCATTGGCTAAAACCTCTCGAATATCAGAGTTTTCGCAGATAATCGCACTGCTTTTTGATCCCTCGTCAAGGACAGAATATCAAATTGATTCATAAATGAGCGGATTATTCTTCTTTCCAGCGTCGTAAGAATTGTCGTAAAGAACGAGGGTTTACGACTTGTTGTCACAATGTTGACCGTCCTTTGCATCCAATTTTCAGCATATCCTCTCTGACGTCGTCGAAATCAAGATGGGTGTATGTGTTAAAAGTCACGTTGATGTCGGAGTGGCCCATGATGCATTTTAGCTTCGCAGGGTTCATTCCCCTGCGTGCCATCTTCGAGCAGAAGGTATGTCGGCAGACATGTGGTGTGATTTTGGGAAGCTCATCCTTGTAGATGCGATTATGTTTCTCTATCGCGTGGTGGAAGTACTTCTCCCAGTGCAGGGCAACACGCGGCATCTCGTTTTTATCAAGAAACAGAAAACCGCTAACACCGTCAACGACCGGCTCACTCGAAGGCTTTAGACGTTGCGCAAGGATACTCCTGAAACACTCTGTCACGGCTTGAGTCATGGGAACATAGCGGATCCCGCTCTCCGTCTTGGGACGTTCGATGTAGTATCGCATGTTGCTGGTCCGCTGAAGTTGCTTGTTTACCCGAATGCTTCCGTTTTTGAAATCAAGGTCTTCGACGGTAAGACCGCAGAATTCAGAAATGCGCAGGCCCGTATTTAGAAGGATGTAGATGGCGTCACGATAGCGGTGAAAGTGTTCATCGCCCTCCACGAAAGCAAGAAATCTGCGTTCTTGGTTAGTGGCCAAGGCCTTGCGTGTAACCATGTCGTTTGTCAGTATCGTTGCGAGCTCGAAATAGAAGGGATTTCGGCGAATCAGGCTGTTCTCCTCTGCCAGTTGAAACGCCGGTCTCAGAACACCACGGATGCTATGGATTGTGCTATAGCGCTTGCCGTGGATTTTTTGCAGGTTGATGAGCCATTCCTTGGCATCAAGGGAGGTGACACCGCATATTCGTCGCGAGCCGAATTCATCTGTAGCAAGAAAATTGAGGATTGTCTTGTAGGCGGCTCGAGTGGATTGTTTCACGGCAGTCTTTGTTTCAGTGTAACGAGATGCGAGTTCGTAGACTGTCATATTGTTCGGCGCGACCTTATCAAGCAGATCGCGCTGGATCTCATGCTCCAACGCGCGCAAGCACGGACTGGCTTTCTTCCCCTTCGGAGTTAGATCATGAGTTGTCAAGGTCCACGAGTAGACGCTCCGCGTTTTACCTCTTGCATCCACATACATGAAGCAGTAACGGCCGTTTTTTCTCTGGCTTTCCCCGCGTCTGAGGATTCGCCCTTTGCTGTCTTTTCTCACAGTCACTAGCAGGCTCCTTCCTGTTCAGAAAAGAGCCCCGATGCGATATTTCAAGATTATCGCACGGGGCCCGATTGGTTAAGCTGTCAAGTGCGAAACGGTGTCGAGAAGCTCTTTATAAAGAGCGTTGGCGCAGGACGAGGGGGCGAGTCCTCGCGCATAACTCGAATATGGGTTTGTACGAGAGGAACCTTCGACCGGCCAGTATCCGTCGAGATCGTGCCTAAACTCAGAGAGACAGATCTCCCTCGTCTGCATCTCCGCAACGACGGAGAGGCGCCTCTCAAGTTGACCAAATCCGTCGACATCGTTTTGCGGACGATAAGTCGCGGATCGGCGCATCTGTTCTCCATAGAATTCCAAGGGGCTGTAGGGCGTCGTGACGATTACGAGATCGGCGGCTATCGCTTTGTCGGAATATCGGGACGGTGCCATCACCTCATGCTCCATCGCATAGGGATCCGTGATGCGAAGCAGGTCGGCGTAGGGGATGGATGAGGGACGAAGTTCGTCAAGAATCACCGTGTGCTTGCCCTCATACCCCTGAAAGATGTCTCTCGTAGATCCAGAGACGAAGAACGGTTCGCCCTTCCGCTTCGCATAGAGCTTTGCGAGGGTGGACTTCCCCGTTCCAGCAGGCCCGAAGATCCAAACTGATTCCACCCTTCTTTCGCCCTTGAGCATCAACCCCCGCCATTCCCGGGCCTGAACCTGAAGGCGGCGTGCATAAACGTCTTCGATCTGACGCTATGTCCGGGCATATTCGGATCCGGAGAGCTGAGAGATCAAGGACTCCTTGTCGATACGACCTTCGAGAAGGTCATCGAGAAGGACTTTGATGCTGCTATGGGACCTCGTTCGAGCAACGCGCGACTCAATAGAAGCAAGTAGCGCTGGGTAATCGAAATTGGAGCGCACGATTTTGGGGTCGTACTGATGCTTGGATCGTGCGCCATCCGTTCTGTGGCACAGGTAGGAAAAACCGTTTTCCACACCTGCCTTCCAAGCCTCGATGCGCTCAGGTTTATCTCCAAGGAGCTTCGCGATGCTATTGAGCGAGCGCGGATTCTGGAACTCCATCATCACGTGAAGATGCGCGGCTGCCGGACGTCCCGCGTCCGTCGTGTCGCTGTCGTGCACGATGCCCGCATAGCGCTTCGGGGCGAGTGTTTCGATTCTTCGGTACATTTCGTCCACAAGACGGGGCAGGTGATCGAGCTGCTGCTCGTACATCATCGCGCGGGTCTTCATGGGCAGAGAATTGGTCATGGTTCCGAGTCCTTTCTCGTAAATGAGCTATTTCGGGACGATTTTGGAACGCGCCCGAGGGTGCGCCTTGGGATAACAAGCTCCCCAAGGCGCATAAATGAGCAGAATTTCAAGTAATGGAACAATCGACGGGGTCCGCTTTTGCTGCGCGAAGCGGACCCCGCGGTGGTTATTCTCTGAAGTACAGGTCAAGGAGCCGCCCAAGCTCGCGGTACACGGGGAAGTCCATGATCGGAAAATGCACAAAGCCGATGCGGTCGTGCGCCCCGTCCGTACTGCTGAACCAAGCGTCGCCCGGGGAGAAGGTGCGAGGTGCACCGAGGTCGAGCAGGCGTTCCGCGCCCCATATGAGCCGCGCCTCGGGAAGCGTCGGCTTGAAGAGGACGCGGGTGCTGCACGCCGAGCGCAGCATCGACGGCAAGCCCCCCTCCTCAACAGACGCCTCGGCGATCGAGATGATGGCGTAGCAGCCCGCGCTCGCCCCCATCGTTACGATGCGCTTCACCAGCCCATCAAACGTTGCGAGGCAGTAATCGGGGTCCTCCTTGCTCGCGCGCTTGGGAAACAGCGTGCGGAGTGCCACGTACTCATCCATGAAGAGAAGCGAAACGTGAAGCCCCGCATCCCACCAGTGCACGGCGTCTCCCGTCTCTGTCGACCTGTCGTTGAGGAAGCTCTGTCGCTCTTTGATGCTGTCGGCGAACCGTGATAACGCAGACAGGATTGCGCGAGCGTCCCCGTCAGCATTCAGTGAAACCACGCGAGGAAGTCGGGAGGGCTCGGCCTGCTTGGGGTCTATGATGAGGACTTGCGATCCGTGTCCGTCAGGACCAGCCAACAGGGCTTGGAGCAAGAGGGCGATCACGCCCGTGGTCTTTCCAGCGATGAGCATGGAACCGGAGGTGCGGAGGTCGATGCTCGTGCCGTTTTGAACGCGGAATTCGTAGGCGTTCGCCGGGCACAAATCCTCGACACGCGATGCCTTGATCTCTCGATGCAACGTCACATCTTCAAGGAAGAAGGTCACTTGATTGCATGCGACGTCTGCTTCGGCAAGTACGACGGCGTAGCGGGAGAACCTTCCGCGAAGTCGGGAGCTAATGCTAGGTCCCATCTTCGATATTTCTTCTGCCGTTGAGGATGAGGTTGAGATGGCGAGCTCGAACTGTCCAGGAGCCGTCTCTTTGCAAGAGATGTCGGGAAGAAGCTCGCCTTCTCGCAGGTGTAGAGGATTCCCGTAACGTGGATCAAAGAGCCCCTTCCTAATGCGTGCATGCAACCGTGTTGATTCAGATAGCATGACGTAATGTGTGATCCCTCCCGCAAACAACATGGTCCCAGCGAGGCTAAGAGTGGCCGCTGCGGAGGTAAGGTTGCCGCCAAACGCCATCACCGTACTGGGCTCTATGGCGATGGGCGCAAGAATGGTGTTCACGAATAGCCCGATGCAATAAACGCACGCGGCGACCGCAAATAAAGCGACCCCCAGCACACAAAGCTTTGCGCTGGGGGTCGAATACACGATCGCCGGTGCGCCACTGGAGTAACGCACCACAATCACCTAGCCCTTCGCGGGGATGACGGTAATGCCGTCCGCCGTGATGGACAACTGGTTGCGATAATCACCGTAAACCTTTGCGACCACGCCGGTGGGAATGACGTGCTGATTGACGGGAATCTCGATATCGTTCGAAACCTTGATGGAAAGCTTCTCGAAACGATTGCTGACCACCTCGCCTTCGTTTTGGTGATACTGCGTGTTATCGGTTGTGATCACCACGTCGATCTTGGTGCCGCGATGCTCTTTGGTGTTTTAATCAACCCATTTACCACCTCCGACACAAAGGAAACGCTTGCCTTTCGCAAAAGCTTCCCAATCGAACTTCATAAACTGATTCAATTTCCTCATACTCGAACTCCTCTCAATCCAATTATTTGCTGACTCCGCGTTGCGGCTCGCCGTGGACATCGAGATAGAGGCGCAGGACGTTGCGCAAGATCTCCTCGACATTTCTTGTTGCGGCATGAAGATCATCGTCCCCAAACATTGCCCCATGGAGCTTCGTGTGGGCACAAAGAATCTGGCGATACATGACGCGAGAGAACATCTCTTCGGCCTTCAGGGCATGTCGAACAGCTCGTTCAGAACAAGTCGGCATGCTCGCCGAAGACTCCTTTATAGACGACATTGCCGTACTGGTTGTTGAGATGGAGCCGCATTCAAACGGTCCGCGCATGATCTTCGGTCGGGTCATACACACCTCTTTCCAAAAATTGGATATTACCGACGATTCGTCAACCGTCATCGAGCACTCGGTGAGCACATCATGCCATAAGCTTCTGAGCTGGGATTATTTCGCAAGGACCTGTCGTTCTCGACGTCCTCTGATGAGAAGAAGTGGGGCGTAATGATGACAAAGTATTCAATCACGGAACAAACACAATTTAATAATCACCCAGATGGGGCAAATATGGACATCCAGATATTGAATCGTCGGTATCGTTGGTGTCGCTGAGCCTTCAGGCTGAGGGGGATGGGCCATTTGCGCTGAGTTGCTTGCAAAACGGGGGAGGGGATATCAGAAGAAGGCGGCTTGCAGAAGACATGCCTGAGCGCTAGAGGAGGGGCTGACCAATAGTGTGCTCCTCTTCTGGGGCCAAATCCAAGCGGAGGGGGCATGAGGCCGAGAGGAACTGCTCGTCATGGCTCACCAAAACAAGCGCGCCGGGAAAGGCGGAAAGCGCTCGCTCGAGTGCCTCCACCGAGTGCAGGTCCAGGTGATTCGTGGGTTCGTCCATGACGATGATTTCGGGGGCATCTAGTATACCGCGGGCGAGCATGAGCTTCCGCAGCTCCCCCGGGCTGATGTTCTCGCCGGACAATATTCGTTCGGGATCCGAATTGAGTTGCGCAACGATCGAAAGCAGGGCTCCACGTTCGGCTTGGGGCAGGTCCTTGATTTCCGAGAGGAATTCAATTGAGGATGAATCGTCGACTTCCTGAGGGATATACAGCGTGCGAATGTCCAATCCCGTGGCCTTGCGGCCTTCCAATATCTCCAGGATATGCTTGACCAGTGTTGTTTTCCCCGCTCCGTTGGGGCCGCTTATGCCCAGATGATCGGTATTTCCCAGATAAATCTCGGGAACCCGCAAAGATTGCCTCGGGCCGCACGGTATGCGATCTGAGCTGACGTGAATCAGTGTTTTGCGCGGGCTGGGTTGCGCTTCCATCCACAAGGTGCTTTCGTAGCGCTTTTCGACATGGTGGGCGTCGACGGCGGCTTGCGCGCGCTGGATTCGGGAGTCCATGCGCGAAGCGAGCTTGCCCGCAACGCCGTCTCTGCCAGTGAGAATGGCGAGTTTGATTCGTGCTTTCGCGTCGTGATCCTTCGGATCGACATGACGGGCGCTTCTCTTGGATGCGGACCGTGAGGCGTTTTCAACGCGCCTGATATACTCAGCCTTCATGCGCTTTTCTTCGGATCGCGCAATCGATTTGGCCCGCGCCGCGCTTTCGCGCTCCAGATTCGCCTGCGAGCGAGCTTGGGAGTAGTTGCCGGGGCGCATGGTGACGTGCCCCGACTCAAAGCACAGGCAGTCCTTTGCCAAGGAGTCGAGCAACGCACGGTCGTGCGAGACGAGGAGGCCAATACCCTTGTACTCGGCGAGTGCTTTGCAAATCTGCCTTCTGCATTCTGCGTCCACATGGTTAGTCGGTTCATCCATTGCCAGAAGATCGGGATTCTGCCAAAGCGCGACGGCTATTTGAATTTTCTTCTGCTCGCCACCGGAGAGCTCGGAAAAACGCCAGAGCATATCATCGGTGATGCGGAGCATCCTTCTGAGGTGCGTGGTCGCCGGGGCGAAGTCGCACGCAAAATCGAAGAGCATGGGCGGTTCGACTCCGGCTTCTTGCGCGCAATATGCGGAGACGAGACGCGGTGAAACGACGCCGCGATCTGGAATCAGAAGTCCGCACGCAATGCGGACGAAAGTTGATTTCCCGCACCCGTTGTCTCCGACGATGCCGTGCCAGCCGGGGGCAAATGTCGCCGACACGTTGTCGAGTGCGGGCATTGCGCTGCCAGGATATGCATAAGTAATATGGGAAAGAACGAGGGTGGTGGAGCTGTTCAAATTGGTTCTTGACATTGTGCCTCCTCGGCATGGGAGGCCGCGTTTTGCCGCATATGCTCTGATTGGCTCGTTCCGACCAACGTGAACGCCCGTCGACTCGAGTCAAGCTGAAAGAAAATGAGTCGACGGCAATGCTCGCAAAGGTAGTGTTTAGGATATACGAGGATCAGTGAAAAGACGATACGACAAATGTGCAGCCAGATTTATTCTTGGATAGATGGCAATTTGCAAATTGGCGTCGATATGTATCGTCTACAGCTTCACGAATCCTTTTCCTTTCCGGGGCGCTGGCTTGGCATATGGGCCTGCGCTGAATTCTTCCGTAGAGTCTAACAAAGCAATAATGCGGACGCAAGGAGGCGTTGCGTCTGAAAGCACGCCATTGCGTTGGACGCTTGAAGGGGTTTGCAAGTCGATTGAAAGAATACTAGTGCATCCGCTTCTTGTAACTAGCATGCGATGGTGGGCGTCGTTGTTAGCGCCGGGCGATTTTAGCCGCTAATAGTCAACCGATTTTGACCAATCCCGGTCACCGAATAATGGCCACCGTGCCTCCCCGCCGCCACTACGCTGGTGGCGCCAACACGCCGCCCTCGACAGGCTGCTCGACAAGGCGTCGGTGTTCGTGATGCGGGGCCCGAGCTACCGCGGCAGGGGGCTCGACACGTACTCGGTGGAGGCCGTCCCCCAGGCGGTGAAGGTGAGGGGGATCCAGCCCGAGGGGATGTAGGAATGCGATAGGAAAGTCATAGATGCGGGCGTGTTGGCCAAAATGGGTCGGCCGGGATTGGTCAATCTCGGCCGACTATATTTGGCTAAATTTTTCCGACACTAACATCGTGAATGTTGAGCGAGGTCATCGACTTGATTTTTCTGGTGTTTGAGATATTAGCTTTCGCGATTTACCCTCCAAATTGCAGAGGTTTGAGACGACCGGAAAGGAATGCTTATGCTCGATTCTCCGTTCTTCAGCTACTGGGGAAAGGCGAAAGGAGTTGCTTTTCTCCATCACGGCAATATCGCATCGGGGCTCAAAGTCGTAAAAACGTCGTAAGGTACGCGATATGGTTCGCCGGGATCCTAACTAGCTAGGCATTTTCTGAATCTGCAGATGTTCCCATGGCAGATAAACAGTACGCGTTGCATAGGGCGATACCTTTCATATAGAAGGCTGCTAAAGAGTCGAAGCCGGGCGCATGCCAAGTTTTATTTCTTGGCCAGTTTGAAGTAGCGCTCAAATATCAATTCGAAAACGTAATAGAACATCAATCGACTGTCGAGGTCCATGCTGCCCAAGCGGATTTCTTTTTGCACGGTGTAGATAGGGTAGTCAGCTAGTTTCGAGAGGGAATTTCGAGAAAAGCAAGTGCGTGAAGCATGACACCGAGAACAGGCACATGAGCAGCGCCAAGCTAATGTGACAAAGAGGCAGTCCCTTTGTCGCAGGCTGCGCTTGCCTGTATAGTCGCAATACAGGCGAAGATGGTCTCAGGTACATCGCGGGCGACAGGGGATCCCATGGGGACAGTCCCGTTGCCACATCCAAACCGTCACAACAATCGGCGAAAATCTCGAAAACGAGGAAAAGCGTCGAATGTTGTGACGGTTTTTGTCCAGGAGATCGCTCCCCATCCAAAAAAATCCGCTTGACTGTATTGCCGCAACACAGCGCAACGTAAGGGGTGTCCGATAACGGGCGCCCCTTTTTAAGCGGCAACGTGGCTGCGAATCCGGAGCGCCCCCAACAAGAAAGGTGGGGAGATGGGAGCGGAAAAGAAGGCGTTTAAGATCACCAAGCGCGAAATTGGCTTTGTGCTGGGTATCGTTGTCTTTTTGCTGGTGAAGTTTCTTCCTTTGGCGGAGTTGAGCTCGACGGTCGAGCTCACGGTCGGCGGTCAGACCTGTCTGGCGCTGACGCTCGCCACGGTGGTGTTCTGGGCATGTGGCGTGGCACAGCCGGGCTTTGTGGGCCTACTCTACTGCGCGCTGCTCGTTCTGTTCAAGGTGTGCGTGGACGACACGGGCGCCGCGAGCATCTCGGCGACGGTCGCCTCCACGTTTAGCTCGTGGACCAAGGCCACCATGTGGCTCGTCATCGGCTCCTACCTCATTGCCAGCGCGGTCAAGGAGTCGGGCCTGGGCGAGCGCATCGCCTATGCGTTCATGCTCAAGTTCGTGCGCGACGCCAAGTCGCTCATCATCTCGATCTTCGCGCTCACCTTTGTGCTGTCGCTGCTGATCCCGCATCCGTTCCCCCGCGCCTTCCTCATCCTCGCCGTCGTCTCGGTTATCGCCGAGTCCGCATGAGCCGCTGGGGCATGCCGTACGAGCCCGAGGGCATTCGTGCCATCGTGGCCTGCATGGACAGACACGCGCTCCAGCCCATCGGCAATGCCTTTGACTTTTGCTACTTGGACACCACGAGCTACGACGAGTCTCACCAAGAGGACTTCTGCTGCATCCAAATCCCCGTCGCCCTCCAGATGTGACAAAGGGACAGTCCGTTTGTCACATTCCATACCTTAGAAACTTGCAAATTCTGCAAGTTTCTAAGGTAACATCTTATAAACTTGCAAAAAATGCAAGTTTATAAGATTTCATGTCTGGTCGGGCGCTAGGGAGACTCTATGGATATCGTTCGCCGAAGCCGTTATCTTGATCGACTCATTGCTTTTCAGGATACCGACCTCATCAAAATCGTGACGGGCATACGCCGTTGTGGCAAATCAACGTTATTGGACATGATGAGGGACTATCTGGCGCAACAGGGGGTGCCAGCCGAGCGTTTGCTGACCTTTAGGATGGAATCTCTAGAGTACGCGGGAATTACGGATTATCTGACGTTTTATCGTATGGTTCGGGAGCGCATCGACGGCATCGATCATCCCTACCTGTTCTTTGACGAGCTCCAGAATGTCGAAGGTTGGGAAAAGGCGGTCAACTCGCTCCGAGTGGATTTGCCGTGCGATATCTATGTCACGGGCTCCAATGCCTTTTTGCTATCGAGCGAGCTCGCAACGCTTATCTCGGGCCGATATGTCGAGGTCAAGATGCAGCCTCTCACGTTTGGCGAATATCTTGATTTTCGCTCGATTGATGCGGTCGCCGCTGAAGGGCTTGGTGAGAGGGTCGAACTTGTTTCCAAGACGGGCGATCGCCTTAATTCAAATACCGTGCTTGAGCAGTACATAACCTATGGCGGCATGCCGTTTCTGGCCCATGATGAGCCGAGACGTGAGCTGTGTCGCGACTATATCCGTAGCCTCTACCAGACGATCGTCGCGCGCGATATCCTGTCGCGTGTGACGCGTAGGGGTCGCGGAGCTATCACCAAGCGCGATGTTCTCGAGCGGCTCTGTGCGTATCTGGCAGACAACATCTCCAACCAAACCTCGGTCAACAAAATCGTAGGGACGCTCAACGAATCAGCGGGCGGTAAGACCAACGCATCGACGGTGTCGGCATATATTGACGCTCTGGAAGAGACGTACCTGTTTACCAAAGTAAAAAGGTATGACATCAAGGGGCGGGAGCTTCTTAAGACAGGCGGTAAATATTACATAGCTGATACGGGAATTCGCAGCTATCTTGACGGATATAGAGGTAGCGATAGCGGAAGGATGCTCGAGAACGTTATCTACAACCAGCTTGTCTTTGAAGGATACGAAGTGTTTTGCGGCCATCTACGCGCAGGGGAAATCGACTTTGTCGCAATCGGCGGGGGATCAGACCGCAAATATATCCAGGTTACCGAACGGATTGATGCCGAGGCGACGAGGGAACGCGAGCTGCGACCGCTCAAGCTAAGCACGCTAGGAAAAATTCCTGATTCGTATGAGAAGATCCTGATTGTCAGGGATGGCGACCATCCAACGGACATCGATGGCATCAGAATCGTGGGGGCAGTCGACTTCTTGTTGAGAAATAAGATTACCCGCGGCTAAACGTAAACAGATCCGTTTCGATGCGACAAAGGAGCAGTCCTTTTCGCATTCCGTGCGAGCCCTCGTGCCGTCTGGGGGTATAAGGCTAGCAAGTGTTTATTTGCGAGGCCTAAGGGGCGCCCCGTATGGATATCGATAACTTTGAATGGTGGTATAGCGAGGGCGAGGTTCCGGACGAGGAGTGGGACGAGCCCGCGCCGCATGACGTGTCGAGCGACGAGGACGAGAGCGGCGACGATGCCGTCGAGACGGATGCCGCTTCCGACTCGGCCGAACCCCTAACCTTTGAACAGGCCTGGGCCCAGGCTGAGGCCGACGAGGCAAAGGCCGACGCCACGGCCACACTGGGTGAGCCGGCCGACATGTCCATCTCGCCGGCAAAGACCCCGCAGCCGCGTCACACTATCGACCCCGACAGCACGGCATCCTTTAGCATTCTCGACGTGCCCGCGCAGGGCGCTCAGGCGCCTGCGCCCACGCATCGCCCCGATCTGGCTCGCGAGGAAGGCGCGGGCCGGCGCTCTCCGCTCGGCCCCATCCTCATCGCCTTCATGGCCGGCGTTATCGCCTGCTCGGCAATCGGCAGCGTTTGGAGCCATGTTGAGCAGCAGCGCCAAGACGCCGCCAAGGTCGAGATCTCCGTCGAACAATCGCTCAGCCGTACGCGCTCGGTGCATGTGTCGGTCGAGGTCAAGGACGGCGCGACGTGGGATACCGCGCGCGGCGACAGCCAGATGCTCATCCATATCGTGGGCCGTACGCTCAAGGGACAAGCGATCGACGAGCACCAATACGTCAATTCCGAAGGTGACGGTATCGAGCTCAAGCCCGGCGACTACGAACTTACGGTCGATGAGCCACCTGTCGCCACCGACGGCACGCGTTTTCGTGCCTCGAAAAGAATGGTTCCCGCGAGCTTTAACTCGCGGGCGCCCGATACGGTCGACACCACCTCGCAGGGCGGGTTTGACCTTTACGTGGATACCCAGTAGGCGCTCGCCGCCCATTTCCGCTATGGCTACTCAATAATCGCCTGCCGTCCCGTCCCGCCGCCAAGAGTGGGACAATAGTCCTCGACACTATTGTTTACTTTTGGAGGAAGTAGCATGTCTACCGTCACTACCATCAGGCGCGGCGGCCTCACCGCGGCCATCGATTCCATGGGCGCCCAGCTCACGAGCCTTGCCCTCAACGGCAACGAGTATCTGTGGCAGGGCGATCCCGCTTTTTGGGGCAAGCATGCGCCCATCCTGTTCCCCATTGTGGGCTCGCTGCGCAACAACACGGCGACGTCTGCGGCCGGCAGCTGCGAGATGGCGCGCCACGGCATCGCGCGTATCGTGGAGCACAAGCTGGTCGAGGTGTCGGAGGACGGTTCGTCCGTCACCTACGAGATTACCGATACGCCCGAGTCGCTCAAGGCCTTCCCGTTCCACTTTAAGCTCAACATGACCTATGCCCTGACTGGCGACGCCACTCTTACGCAGACCTTTGCCGTCACCAACACCGGCGACGTGGACCTGCCGTTTTCGGTGGGCGGCCACCCCGCATTTAACGTGCCCGTTCCCGGTGCCGAGGACGAGGCGTTCGAGGATTACGAGCTGGCGTTTACCGAGGCTTGGACTAACGAGGCGCCCATCATCACGCCCGATGGCCTTATGACGTTCGAGGGAAGCTACAAGGCTCCCGATAACTCGGACGTGCTGCCCATCACACACCGTAGCTTCGACAACGACGCCATCATGTTCACCGATACCCCGGGCTCCACGCTCACGCTGCGCAGTCGCAAATCGGGCCACGGCGTCAAGATTGACTTTGAGGGCTTTAAGTACATTGGCGTGTGGTCTGCCGCCAACGACGCCCCGTTCGTGGCGCTCGAGCCTTGGACCGGACATACCACCATGGACACCGAGGACGACGTCTTCGAGCACAAGGTCAACACCATCACCTTGGCTCCCGGCGCCACCGACAAGCGCGCCTTCGAGGTTACGCTGCTCTAGAGGTTCCGCCGTTCTAACGAACGGCGGACCGGTCGACGCTGCGCGCCACCCAGAGCGACAATTTGTCATTCAAAAGGCAAGGCATGACCAGAAGGTCTATGCCTTGCCTTTTTCATGCCAACTTGTTCGCTCTGGGTGGCGCTCGCTGGCATTGCCGAATCATCGACGTCCCCAACGACTACCAATCGTTTTCTGTTTGTTAATTTGTATATATGCATCTGCTGGAGGTAACGCTGAGCGGTATCCTGTTACGTCGTTAGCATACGATTCAACAGGGAAGGCAGATTATGCATTCTCCCCATCAGCGCGACGTGCATCTACAGCCGGTGTGCAGCCGTCGCATCTTCTTGGGTAGCGCTCTTGCCGCGAGCGCTTCCGTCGTCGCCGGCGCGCTCGCCGGCTGTCAGCGCCCGTCCACGCTCAAGGTGGTTCAGCCCACGACGGGCGGCGGTCGCGACGACCTGTCCGATTCCGTGATCGGCAAGGATAAGATCCGCATCGGCATGGAGGCGGCCTACGCCCCGTACAACTGGCAGGTTTCCGAAGCCAGTGAGTACACCATCCCCATCGACAACGTACAGGGCGCCTATGCCGATGGCTACGACGTGCAGATCGCCAAGATCGTCTGCAAGGCCCTCGGTGGCGAGCCCGTTGCCGTCAAGCAGAGCTTCTCGGGCCTTATCGATTCGCTCAACAACGGCCAGATCGACCTCATCATCGCCGGTATGAGCGCCACGCCCGAGCGTGAGGAGTCGGTCGGCTTCTCCGACCCGTACTTTATTGGCTACTTTGGCCTGTTCGTAAAAGAGGGTTCCCCCTACCAAAACGCCACCAAGCTCAGTGACTTCAGCGGCGCCACGGTGCTCGGCCAAAAGGACACCATGCTCGATACCGTCATCGACGAGATCCCGGGCGTCGTTCACAAAAACCCGGTCGACTCCGTCCCCACGGTGTTCTCGAACCTGCTGCAGGGCACCTGCGACGCCGTGACGTACAACACCGAAAACGAAAAGGGCTACATGGCCCAAAATCCCGGTATCGTCCCCATTCATTTTGCCGAGGGCGAGGGCTTTAAGCAGGAGGTCGCGGCAAACGTCGGCTGCCGCAAGGGCTCGGACAAGCTGCTTAAGCTCATCGACAAGACGCTCAAGGGCGTCAGCCAGGAGGAGCGCGACCAGATGTGGGACGCGTGCCTCGACCGTCAGCCGGCATAGGGAGGCAGCATGAAAGCCATTAATCGTCTGGTCTCCTTTATCAAAGCCGACCATCGTTATGTGTACCTGGGCACGAGCGTCATCGCGGCGCTCGGACTGGCGTTTAGCCAGCGCAACCCCACGCCGCTGAGCTTCCTGGCCCCCACGGGCGTGTTCCAAGATTGCCTTTGGGCGATCCTGTGGGCGTGGCTCGTCGTGTCGGCGGCGGCGCTGGTCACCAAGCTTATGCACTGGAGCGACTATCGCGAAAAGTCGCCGTTCGCATCCGAGCGTTTCCGTCGTGGAGCACGCTTAGGCAGCTACGTCGTGGTCGCCATCGCGGCAGTTTTCTTTATCGACCGCTGCGTCATGTCGTTTATCGACCTGGTGCAGGTGAGCATTGTCTCGGATTCCAACCCCAGCGACTTTTTGTCGAGCCTGGTCTACATGACCTACAAGAGCGGCGACTTCTTCATTCGCGGTATCGAGATCACCATCGCACTTGCGACCTTCGGTACCGTTATCGCCTTTTTCCTGGCACTGCTCTTTGTGTTTTTGCGCATTCAGACCTTCGATCGCGTGGATAACGACCTGGTGCGCTTCTTTAAGAGCATCGGCCGCGGCTTTACGACCGTCTACTCCACCATCGTGCGCGGCACGCCCATGATGGTCCAGGGCCTGCTCATCTATTACGCGGGCTTCACCGTTTTGCGCGGCATGGGCTTCGAGACCGCCCAGGCCAACCAGATTTGGAGTACCTTTACCGCCGGCCTCGTCACCATCTCGCTCAACTCCACCGCCTACATGATGGAGGTCCTGCGCGGCGGCATCGAGTCCATCGACCCCGGTCAGGCCGAGGCAGCGCGCTCGCTGGGTCTGTCGCAGTGGCAGGCTATGCGCAAAGTCGTGTTTCCCCAGGGCATTAAAAACGCGATTCCGGCGCTCACCAACGAGCTCATCATCAACATCAAGGACTCGTCGGTGCTCTCGGTCATCGGCGTGTTCGACCTCATGTACGCCACTACTACCGTCGCCGGCGTGTACTACCGCCAGATGGAGGTCTACTGCGTGGCACTCGTGGTCTACCTAATCCTGACGCTCGTGGCGAGCCGCCTGCTCGAGGCCTTTGGCAAAAAGCTCGGCGCCGAGGCCCCGGCCACGCTGCCCAGCTCCAACTAGGCTCAAGACGAGGAGAATCATCATGGCAGATACCGCCACTACCGGCGCTGCGGCCGCCGCACAGATCAATGAGCCGCTCATCCGCGTCGAGGGCCTGCACAAGAGCTTCGGCTCGCTCGAGGTGCTCAAGGGCATCGACCTGTCCGTTAACCCCGGTGAGGTCGTTACCATTATCGGCGCTTCGGGTTCGGGCAAATCGACCTTTCTGCGCTGCCTCAACCTGCTCGAGACCCCGGACGCGGGCCATATCTGGTTCCATGGCCAGGACCTCACGGCCGAGCGCTGCAACATTAACAAGCTGCGTGAGGACATCGGCATGGTGTTCCAGGGCTTCAACCTGTTTAACAACATGGACGTGCTCGATAACTGCACGCTTGCGCCCGTCACGCTCAAAAAGATGAGCAAGGCCGAGGCCGAAAAGGTCGCGCTGGAGCATCTGACGAGCGTGGGACTCGAAAAGTTCGCGCACGCCGCCGTGGGTCGCCTGTCCGGTGGTCAAAAGCAGCGCGTGGCCATCGCTCGTGCCCTATGCATGAATCCGCAGATCATGCTGTTCGACGAGCCGACCTCCGCACTCGACCCCGAGATCGTGGGAGAGGTGCTCGAGGTCATGCGCAAGCTCGCTGCCGACGGCATGACCATGGTCGTCGTCACGCACGAGATGGCCTTTGCCCGCACCGTGTCCGATCGCGTGGTCTTTATGGACAAGGGCGTGGTCCTCGAGGACGCCGCGCCGGCGGAGCTCTTTGGCAACCCCAAGCACCAGCGTACCCGCGAGTTCCTCTCGCGCTATCTTGAGGACAAATAACCAACCGCAAATGTTTGCATGGCAGGGCCGTTCCGGTGGGGCGGCCCTCGTCATCACAATCGAAAGGATGTCATGGCCGAGGTTTGGCGCTTCTTTGCGCATGAGGATGATTTTGCCGATTTGGACGAAGTTGGCGCGTGCGAGCGTCTGGGGCGCGTGCTGTCGTTTCCGACCGTTTCGAGTATGGATGCCGAGGCGGTGAACTGGCAGCCGTTCGATGACCTGCGCGCCTATATGCAGCAGGCGTGGCCACATGTGTTCGCGGCGGGCGAGGTCGAACTCATCGACCACTCGCTGCTGGTGACACTTGGCGGTTCCGACCCTGCCCTCAAGCCCGTTATGCTCATGGGCCACATGGACGTGGTTCCCGTGGTGCCCGGCACCGAGGCCGACTGGACGCATGCCCCCTTTAGCGGTCACGTGGACGACACCTACATTTGGGGTCGCGGCGCTATCGACATGAAAGACCAGGTCGCAGGTATTCTCGAGGCGGTTGAGTATGCGTTGGTGCACGGCTGGGAGCACGAGCGGACGCTGCTGCTCGCCTTTGGCCAGGACGAGGAAACCACGCAGTATGGAGCGGGGGCCATCGGCCGCGTGCTCGAGGAGCGCGGCGTTGAACTTGAATACCTGATCGACGAGGGTGACTACCGTATTGTTTCGGCTGCCGAGTACGGCGCGGGCGAGGGCTGGCTTATGCATGCCGACCTTGCCGAGAAGGGCTATGCCGATATCGTGCTCAGGACGAAGAGCGAAGGCGGGCATTCGTCCAACCCCTACGGCGGCACATCGCTCGAGGTATTGAGCCGCGCTATCGCCGCAATCTGCGATATCGAGTGGCCGACGCGCGTGACCGATCTGCTTGCCGCGCAGCTTGTCGAGTTGGGGCTCTACACGGCGGATGAGATTGCCGCCAACGGAGGCGTCATTGTTCGCGACTGCCTCGCCAGCAACAAGCTCTATCCGCTCGTGACCACTACCTGTGCGCCCACGCAGATTGAGGGCGGCAGCACTGGCGCCAACGTGATGCCGCAGGATATGTGGGCCAATATTAACTTCCGCATGCTCGAGGGCACGGGCGTGGCTGATGTTGTTGACCGTTGCCGCGAGGCCGTTGCCGCTGCGGGCCTTACCGGGCGCGTGGAGGTCGAACTTGGCCCCGGCAGCTCAGAACCTTCGCCGTCCCCACGTGTTGGCGGACCGGGGCTCGAGGCCGTTCGCACTATTGCCGCCCGCTACTTTCGTGATCAAAAGGGGGCGGAGGAAAACGTACCGAATGCGGCGGGCGGGGCTGCTGTCGGCATTGTGCCCTCAACTGTGATCGGTGCCACCGATGCGGCTAACTATCAGCGTATTTGCTCTGAATGCATTCGCTTTTCGGCGTTTGTGGTCGACGATGACGAGTGCGATCGCGGTGTCCACGGCACCAACGAGCGCATTACCCGCCGTGCCTACCTCCAGGGTGTCCACTTTTTCATCGCTCTGCTTCAAACGCTCTAGAATGTGACAAAGCGACAGTCCCTTTGTTAGCCGTTGTAGTCGTTGGGGACGTTCTTAAACGACTCGTCGTTAAGGAACGTCCCCAACGACTACGTCCACTCATTCCGTGCGGGTTATATGCAGGTTTGCCTGCGCACGCTATCATATATGGGTTAGACCGCAACTATGTACCCTATACGCGAAGGGATGCGCATGTATCTGAAAATCGACATGTTCTAGCTGGGCTTACCCCGCAACGGCGTCATGCGCCCCATCAATTCCGCCGATTTTCACCTTCACGCATATAAAGGAGTTCCGCCATGCGCGACAAGCTCGAAAAGATCATCAAGGCCTACGAGGAGCTCGAGAAGAAGCTTTCCGACCCGGCCGTCGCCTCCGACATCAAGGAGTTCACGCGTCTCAACAAGGAGTACGCGCACCAGTCCGACCTCATTGCCGCTGCGCGCGAGTACATCGGCGCGCTCGACGACATCGAGGCTGCCAAAGAAATGCTCCGTGACACTACCGATGCCGACGAGAAGGAGATGCTCCAGATGGACATCTCCGAGAACGAGGACAAGCTTCCCCAGCTCGAGGAAGACATCAAGTACATGCTCATCCCGAGTGACCCCAATGACGACAAGAACACCATCGTCGAGATCCGCTCCGCCGCAGGTGGCGACGAGGCGGCCATTTTCGCCGGTGACCTGTACAAGATGTACCAACGCTTCTGCGAGTCGCGCGGCTGGAAGACCACCGTGCTCGACTCCAGCCCCAGCGAGGCCGGCGGTTTTAAGTCCATCGAGTTCAAGGTCGAGGGCGACCGTGTCTACTCCGTCATGAAGTTCGAGTCCGGCGTGCACCGTGTCCAGCGCGTTCCCAAGACCGAGTCCCAGGGCCGCATCCAGACCTCCACGGCAACTGTCGCCGTGCTTCCCGAGGCCGAGGAGATCGACGTTCAGATCAACCAGTCCGACCTGCGCATCGATACCTACTGTGCCTCCGGTCCTGGCGGTCAGTGCGTTAACACCACCTACTCCGCCGTGCGCATTACCCACCTGCCCACCAATACCGTGGTGCAGTCGCAGGAGCAGCGTTCCCAGATTCAAAACCGCGAGGTCTGCATGCAGATGCTGCGTGCCCGTCTGTACGAGATGGAACTCGAGAAGCAGCAGGCCGAGCTCGGCGCCGAGCGCCAGAGCCAGATTGGCCACGGAAACCGTTCCGAGAAGATCCGTACTTACAACCAGCCCCAGGACCGCGTGACCGACCACCGTATCGGTTTCAACTCCACCTACAACGGCGTCCTTCTGGGCGACCAACTCGGTGCCGTCATCGAGGCGCTTGCCGCCGCCGAGCGTGCCGAGAAGCTGGCACAGGCCGTGTAGTAGGTTCCGCCGTTCTACCGAACGGCGGACCGGCCGACGCTGCGCGCCGCCCAGGGCGACAATTTGTCATTCAAAAGGCAAGGCATGACCAGAAGGTCTATGCCTTGCTTTTTCCATGCCAACTTATTCGCCCTGGACGGCGCGCGCTGTCCGTCCTCTACCTGCGGCGGGTAGTCATTGGGGACTTATGCTCAGCCTGCGGCGCCTTAGAGGCAGTCATTGGGGACGTTCTTAAATGACTAGGTTGGGTAAATTACTTTTCGAGTTTATTTAATCTACTTTGTTGGAAATTAAGCTGCCTACCTACTCAAAGTAATTAACAGCCTTCATCAGCAATTGAAAATATTGCTCGAAATATCGTCCAAGAAGTCGCGGGGCCCTTTTTGGTGCGTCGCTCGTCAAGTGATTTGGCAAGTTCTTGGTTAGATATTGGTTAGTTTTGGGGCAACCTTGCCAAAAGCTTGACGAATGCAAATCTAGACGTCGGCGAATGAACACTTTGACCGAGCCCGGTGCAAAATTCTGGGCTGATTCTCGATAATCGCTTCCAATCGTCTCTCGCCGCGTGCCGCCCTCGCGTACAATCTGCTCCGACATTCGCGCGCCGCCCGGCGCTTAAGGGGGGAGGACCCATGGCAAACGAGATCTGGACCATCAGGCGTTGTCTCGAGTGGACCAAGGAGTACCTAGCCGAGCGCGGCGAAGAGCACCCCCGGCTTTCTGCCGAGTGGCTGTTGTGCGCAGCCACGGGCCTAGCGCGCATCGACTTATATATGCGTATGGACGACACGCTCGATGCAGCGCAGCTCGAGACCATGCACGCGGCGGTTGTCCGTCGCGCCAAGGGCGAGCCGCTGCAGTACATCACCGGCAGCACGCAGTTCCGCATGATCGACGTCGCGTGCGCCCCCGGCGTGCTCATTCCACGTCCCGAGACCGAGATGCTCGTCGAGGAAGTCCTCAATTATCTGGATGCCGAGGTTCTGAGCCCCGAGGCTGCCACCCGCCAGCGCGTAGAGTTGCCATGGAACGACGAGGTCGAGCAGGCGCGTAAAGCCGAAGTCGCATTGGCTGACGAACGCGCGACCGCCGAGCGTCGTGCCGCCAACCTCACGGCTGCCGATGAGGCGGCGTTGGGCGGAGACGTGCTGGGCAGCCGAGCTTATGCCGAGGAGCTGGCCGATCGTGAGGCCGAGGAAGCCGCCGCGCAGGCAGCTGAGGCCGAGACCGTGGAAGTCGCTGAGCCCGAGCTCGACGAATACGGCATTGCCATCGAAGGCGTCGAACAAGAGACGGCCCTAGTGCAGGATGCCGCCGCGTCTGTGCCTGCCGACCCCCGCATTGCCCGCGTTCTCGAGGTCGGCTGCGGCACGGGCTGCATTTCGCTCTCCCTTGCTTGGGAGCGTCGCGGCCATGTCGCCTGCACCGCTACCGATATCGAGCCGCGCGCCATCGACCTGGCCACCAAAAACCGCGATGCACTCGGGCTTACGTCCGATGAGGTCGCCTTCAGCCTCACGAACCTGGTGAGCTCTATCCCCCGCGAGGAGTGGGGCACCTTCGACGTGCTCGTTTCCAACCCGCCTTATATCCCGACTGACGTCATGCGCTCGCTGCCGCACGAGGTCAAGGACTTTGAGCCCGATTTGGCGCTCGAGGGCGGAGCCGATGGCCTTGATATCTTCCGCCGCCTGCTCAATGCGGCGCCCTATATGCTGCGCGCCGGCGGCCTGTTTGCCTGCGAGCTCTATGAGGGCGCCCTCGACGCCGCGGCCGAGCTCTGCCGCCAGGCGGGTCTTTCGGACGTACGCATCGTCCGTGACCTCACCGATCGTCCCCGCATCGTTCGAGCTATCGTCACCGAGCCCAAACAACGTCAGTAAAGTACGAAGCGTATTGGCGGCGCGGCGGTGGGAGCGCTGCGCCGGAAATGTAAAGAGGCTTGTCACGGCTCAATTACCCCTCACTTTCACCGACTGCTATAGCCGCTCACCAAACCAACATGCGCTGTGGACAAATAGGTTAAACGTTTCGTGCGAGAATGCCCCTCAGTAAACAAACTTTCACCAGAGCGTAAGGGGCTGGCATACACATGCAGACGGTCTATCGGGTATTCGAGGGAGCGCGCGAGCCGCATCGGCTCGCCGTCGAGCGTACGGCCGAGGTGCTCGGCCGTGGCGGCCTGGCCCTGATCCCGACCGAGACCGTCTATGGCGTCGCTGTGGCAGTCAACGCCTTCTCGGACGCCGTGCCCCAAGATACAAGCGAATCTCTGCCGTGGCCGCGCGATCCGCAGGCTGCCGTCAACGGCGCCGCGGTGCCCGCGCTCGGTACCGGCTACCGTCGCATCTTTACCCTCAAGCAGCGTGAGCTCACCCAAACGGTCGCCTGGCTGGTCGATGATGCCGAGGCCCTCGACCGCTACGGCGTGGATATCCCAGAAGAGGCACGCATACTTGCCCGACGATGCTGGCCGGGCGCCCTGACTATTGTGGTCAAGGCGGCTCCCTGCGTGCCGACCTTTATGCGTGCCGCCGACGACACGGTGGCTCTTCGCGCGTCGGCATCGCCCGTGGTACAGGCGCTCATCTGCACCTGTGGCAGCCCACTTGCCTGTACGAGCGCCAATACACACGGCGCGCCCGCGCCGGCAAGCTTTGCCGACGTTGAAGACCGCATTCTAGAAGGGGTCGACGTGGCCGTCGACGCGGGCGAGACGCCGTGCCGCGACGCTTCGACCATCGTGTCGTTCCAGCACGGCGGGCTCCAGATCCTGCGCCAAGGCGCACTTCCCGCGTCAGAGATTGAGCGGGTCCTGTCCGACCCGATGCAACAGAAAGGTGTAAGCGATGTCGTTGAATCTGGGCAGTCTGGGCATGGAAGATGCCTCGTTTGACTTTGGCGGTTCCTACATCATGGCGCTCGACTGCGGCACCACCTCGGTACTTGCGACCATCGTCGACGAGTACGGCTGCATCGTCGCCCAAGCGCGCCGCAGCGTCAAAACCAGCTTCCCGCGTCCCGGTTGGGTGGAGCAAGACCCCATGGCGGTCCTTGCCAGCCAGATTGCGGTCATGATGGAGGTTCAGTTTAAGAGCGGGATTCATTCCGATCGCATCGCCGCCATCGGTATCTCCAATCAGCGTGAGACCACGGTGGTCTGGGACCGCGTGAGCGGCCAGCCCATCTATAACGCCATCGTATGGCAGTGCCGTCGCACCGCGTCTCTGATCGATAATTTGGTTGAGCAGGGCGCAGAAGAGCTGGTGCGCTCCCGCACGGGGCTTACGCTCGACCCGTATTTCTCGGCCTCCAAGGTGCAGTGGATTCTCGACAACGTCGACGGCGCACGCGAGAGCGCGGCGGCGGGCGACCTCATGTTTGGCACCATCGACACCTGGCTCATCTACAACCTCACCGGCAGCCAGGTGTTTGCCACCGACTACACCAATGCCAGCCGCACGGCACTCTTTAATATCCATACGCTCGATTGGGACGACGACCTGCTGGCGCTCTTTGACGTTCCACGTTCCATGATGCCCGAGGTTCGTTGGAGTTCGGGCGACTACGGCCGCGTCGCGAGCGACATCATGACCAACATGCCACCCATCATGGGCGTGGCGGGCGACCAGCAGGCGTCGCTGTTCGGCCACTGCTGTTTCCATCCCGGCCAGACCAAAAACACCTATGGTACTGGTTGCTTTATGCTCATGAACACCGGCGACGAGGTCGTCGAATCCAAGAACGGTCTGGTCTCCACCATCGGTATCGCCGCGGACGGGAAGATCAGCTATGCACTCGAGGGTTCCATCTTTGCCGCCGGCTCCACCATGAACTGGCTGCGCAACAACATGGGCATCATCTCGAGCGTGAGCGAGTCGGCACAACTCGCCGCTTCGATTAACGACAACGAGGGCTGCTACTTCGTTCCCGCCTTTGCGGGTTTGGGCGCTCCCTGGTGGGACCCGCGTGCCCGCGGTATCGTGTGCGGTCTGACCGGCGCCTCGAGCCGTGCGACCATCGTACGTGCCGCCTGCGAATCCATGGCATATCAGAGCTACGACGTGCTGCGCGCCATGGAGCAGGACGTGGGGCTTTCGATCGAACGCCTGTCTGTCGATGGCGGCGCGTCGCGCAACGAGTTCATCATGCAATTCCAGGCCGACCTGCTGGATATCCCCGTGCTGCAATGCGAGACGGTGGAGACCACGGCAATCGGTGCCGCGTACTTGGCGGGCCTTGCCGTCGGCTATTGGGAAGACCTGGAAGAGCTGGAGCAAAATGCCCAGATTGTTAGGACCTTCCTTCCCCACATGTCCGCCGAGCGCCGCGAGCAAAACCTTGCGGGCTGGCGCGATGCGGTCAAGCGCTCGCTCAGTACCGCACAGTAGGGCTGCGACGGGCCACTCGATACAGCAAACCGCTAAACTTGTGTATGGCGCGCGGCGGCAACATTGCTGCGCGCCTTGTCAGCAAGGCCATTTTGTGGCCGCAACGAAAGGGGCAAGACCCATGACCGTCACCTACGATGCGTCCCGTGTGACGCTTGTCGATCATCCGCTCGTTCAGCACAAGCTGTCGATCCTGCGCGACAAAAACACCGGCACCAATCAGTTCCGCCAGCTCGTGCGCGAACTCGCGCTTTTTGACGGCTACGAGGCCATGCGCGACCTGCCTATGGAAGACGTCGAGGTCGAGACTCCCATCACTACCGCCACGTTCAAACAGCTCGCCGGCAAGAAACTCGCCATCGTGCCCATCCTGCGTGCGGGCCTTGGCATGGTCGACGGCATCCTCGACCTGGTGCCCTCCGCTCGCGTGGGACACATCGGTATGGAGCGCGACGAGGTTACCCACGAACCGCATGAGTATTACTGCAAGATGCCCAAGGATATCGACCAGCGCATCTGCCTGGTTGTCGACCCCATGCTCGCCACGGGCGGTTCGGCCGAGATGGCCATCAGCTACCTGCGCGAGCGCGGTGTCAAGGACATCCGCATGCTGTGCATCGTCGCGGCCCCCGAGGGCCTCAAGTCGCTGACCGAGAAGGACCCAGATGTGCATATCTACACCTGTGCCATCGACGACCATCTTAACGAGGCTGCCTACATCGTTCCCGGCCTCGGCGACGCCGGCGACCGCATCTACGGCACGCTCTAGTCGCTGGGCTAAGACGGCCGCGGCTGCAAATACGAAGAAACGGTTCGCGCGGACGAACAAAAGTCGACCGCGCGCACTCCTGTTAACGGACGTTTTGCCCTGCAGGGTTCGAGAAAAACGTATTACCGTACCTGCGGCATAAAGAAGGTCTTAAGAAAACGAACAGGTGCGTATTAACCGATGCTTTTTCGGTTGTACTTTAGCGATTGGCTCGTACAATAGTCACCAATGTTTGGCGGGAACTGTTCTGTGAAGCGTTAAAAAAGAAAGTGAGGACGCCAGTGTTTCAGATAGCCGATCTGCTCGCTATCGTTGCAGGCGCCATCGCGGGCGCGGTCGCCTTTCTTCCCTTTGTCTTTACGCTCAAGCCGGTTCTTGACGATAAACAGAATGCGGACATGCTCAAGGGTATGGTGAGTCTGGCGGTCTCGGCAATCGCCCTGCTCGTCTTTACCTTGGTTGTGTTTGTGTTGTTCGGAGAGGCATTTCGCATGTTCCTCCTGGGCGAGGCGATCGGCTTCGTGGCCTTTATGGCCGCCTGCACGGTTCGTGTCGCCAAGGCGCTGCGAGATCCTCATGAGGTCGAAAGGTAAGTCGTGGAAATTTTTGAAAAGCTGCCTGATGAGATTAATCATCTGGTCAGCGAGTTCAGCTCCACCCCTGTCGTGGGCGATCTGGGCTGCGGCATCACGCAGTACTCGTTTTGGCTGATCGTCTCCACGATCGTGCTCCTGATCGTCCTGGCCGTGTTCAAGAAGAAACAGACCCTGGTTCCCAAGGGCTTCTTCGTCAACGGTTTCGAGTACATCATCGAGTACGTCGAGAACGATATCGGCAAGGGCGTCGTGGGTGAGAACTGGAAGAAGCACTTCCCGTTCCTGTGCTCGCTTTTCCTGTTCATCCTGATCAATAACATGATCGGCCTGATTCCGGGAATGAAGCCCGGCACCGGCGCAATCGGCTCCACCGCCGCGCTCGCCATCTTCGCCTTCGTGTACTTCATCTACTACGGATGCAAGGCTCACGGCGTGATCGGCTACATCAAGAGCCTCGCCCCGCAGGGCGTGAGCTTCCCGATGAACGTCCTTGTGTGGGTCGTCGAGCTTTTCTCGACCTTCCTGCGCCTCATCACGCTCGCCGTCCGTCTGTTCTGCAACATGTTCGCAGGACACGTGGTCATGGGCTCGTTCGCCATCATGGCGAGCATGTTCATGCAGCCGCTGCTTCAGCAGGTTTCCGCGGCCCACGCCGTCGGCGCCCTGCCTTCGCTGGCCTGGCTTGCCATCCTCATCCTGATCTATGCGATCGAGCTTGTGGTCGGCGCCATCCAGGCTTACGTCTTCACGGTCCTTACCGCCGTGTATGTCTCCGAGGCAGAGGAGGTCGCGGAGGAGGAGTAGTCTTCCGTTCGCGCCTTAAAGGTAAGGCAATTCGTTAAACCGCCGGTGCCCGTACCCATGGAGCCCGGCAGTTATAAAAAGGTTATCCTGCGTGAAATAAGACACGCACGACAAAGGAGGAATCGTGGGAGTTATCGGTTACGGTCTCGGTGTTATCGGCGCTGGTCTTGCTATCGGCCTGTCTGCTCTGGGTGCTACGGGTGCTATGGCCCGTCAGCCTGAGGTCCAGGGCCGCGTGTTCACCGTCTTCATCATGGGCTCCGCCTTCGGCGAGGCTCTGGCTCTGATCGGCTTCGTTGTCGCGCTGATCGTTAAATAGCACGGAGCGTCAAGTATGAATCTTTCATCCCAGAAGAGCGCGATCGCACTCTCCGCGTCCGCGGCCGCGCTGCTTATGCCGGTTTCCGCGTTCGCCGAGGACGGCGCTGCCGGTGCGGACATCCTCATCCCTAAGATGGCGGAGTTCATCCCGGCGCTTATCGCCTTCCTGATCATCTGGATCGTGCTGGCAAAGGTCGCCCTGCCGGGCATCATGAAAACCATGGAGGAGCGCGGCAAGAAGATCGAGGAGAGCCTCGATGAGGCCGAGAAGACCAAGCAGGAGGCCATCGCCAAGCGCGCTGAGTCCGATTCGATCGTCACCGACGCCCGTCGTCAGGCTGCCGACATTGTTCTCGAGGCCCGTAAGGACGCCGAGTCCGAGCGCGCCCGTATCATCGAGGCTGCTCACAAGGAGGCCGAGGAGATCATCGCCAAGGCCCATACGACCGTCGAGGACGAGCGCAAGTCCATCTACGCCGGTGCCGCGAGCTCCATCGCCGACCTGTCCGTTGCCGTCGCCACCAAGATCGTGGGCGAGGCACTCGAGGACGAGACCGAGCAGAAGAAGCTCATCGAGCGCTACATCCAGGAAGCAGGTAGCCTGAATGCCGACTAGCCGCTATCAGGACAAGGTGCTCGAGACCTACGCGCGCTCCCTCATGGAAGCCGCCAAGGCCGAGAACCATGTGTTCGAGGACCTCGAGATGATCGAGCGCCTGGCTTCCGCCAGCCCCGAGATCATCGCCGTGCTCGACACCATGTCCAAGCGCGACCAGCTCGACCTTCTTCCCAAGGTGGCAGCTGCCTTTAAGTATGTTGCCGAGGAAGACGAGGATGTAGTGGGCGTGACCGTCACCACGGCGATCCCGCTCGACGACGAGCTGCGTCAAACCATCACTAAGAAATGCGAGCAGGACTTCGGCCGCAAGGTATTCCTTATCGAGCAGGTCGATCCGTCTATCGTGGGCGGCCTGGTGCTCGAGGCCCGCGGCGAGCGTCGTGACATTTCCGTCAAGACGCAGCTGCGCATCGCACAGGAGACCCTCGCAAACTCTGCTAATTCGTACGGAGGTGAAGCCTAATGTCCGAAACCCTCAATGCCCAGGATATCGCCAAGAAACTGCAGGAGCAGCTCACGAACCTCTCCGCGACGGTCGATACGCATGAGGTTTCAACGGTCGACGAGGTAGGTGACGGCATCGCGCGCGTCTCCGGCCTCAAGAGCGCCATGGCAGGCGAGCTTCTGGAGTTCAAGAGCTCCGATACCGGTGAGACCGTCTTCGGCCTTGCCCAGAACCTTGACCGTGACGAGGTCGGCGCCGTTCTGTTCGGTGCCGTCGACTCCATCAAGGAAGGCGACGAGTGCCGCACCACTGGCCGCATTATGGATATCCCCGTGAGCCGTGCCATGCTCGGCCGCGTCGTCAATCCGCTCGGCCAGCCCATCGACGGTTTGGGTGACATTGTCGCCACGCACCGTCGTCCTATCGAGTTCAAGGCCCCCGGTGTCATCGACCGTACCCCGGTATGCGAGCCGGTTCAGACTGGCCTGTTGGCTATCGACTCCATGGTGCCTATCGGCCGCGGCCAGCGCGAGCTTATCATCGGCGACCGTAAGACCGGTAAGACCGCTATCGCCATCGACGCTATCCTCAACCAGCGTGGCAAGGGCATGGTCTGCATCTACGTCGCTATCGGCCAGAAGGCCTCCACGGTTGCCAACATCCGCGAGACCCTCGCTCAGCACGGCGCGCTCGACTACACCATCATCGTTTCGGCCACCGCTGCCGATTCCGCCCCTATGCAGTACATCGCGCCTATGGCCGGTGCCGCTATCGGCGAGTTCTTCATGTACAACGGCGAGGACGGCAAGCCCGCCAGCGAGACCAACCCCGGCGGCCATGTGCTTGTCATCTACGACGACCTGTCCAAGCAGGCTGTGGCCTACCGTCAGATGTCGCTGACGCTGCATCGTCCGCCCGGACGCGAGGCCTATCCTGGCGACATCTTCTACCTGCACTCTCGTCTGCTCGAGCGTGCCGTCAAGATGTCCAAGAAGAACGGTTACGGCTCCATGACGGCTCTGCCGATCATCGAGACCCAGGACGGCGACGTCTCGGCCTACATTCCGACCAACGTCATTTCCATTACCGATGGTCAGATCTACCTGCAGTCCGAGCTCTTCTTCCAGGGTCAGCGCCCGGCAGTCGACGTGGGCATCTCCGTGTCCCGCGTCGGTGGCGACGCACAGACCAAGGCTATGAAGCAGGTCGCCGGCAACCTCCGTCTGGACCTCGCTTCATACCAGGAGCTCGCCGGCTTTACGCAGTTCGGCTCCGACCTCGACGAGGCCACGCAAAAGCAGCTTACCCATGGCGCTCGCATGACTGAGCTCCTTAAGCAGTCGCGCTACAAACCGTTTGAGGTTGGCGAGCAGATTGCAGTTCTGTTTGCAGGCAACGAGGGCTTCCTCGACGATCTCGAGATTGCCGACGTGCTGCCTTTCCGCGCCGAGCTTATCGAGTACCTGGACAACGGCTTTGGTTCGCTGCTCGACAAGGTTCGCGCCAAGAAGATCGACGATGACACCAAGGCTGAGCTCCTGCGCGTCATCGGCGACTTTAAGCAGCAGTTCATGGCCAAACACCATGCCGATACGACTGGATCAGAGGAGAACTAAGCCCTATGGCCAACCTTCGCGACATTAAGAAGCGAATCTCCTCGGTTACCACGACCAAGCAGATCACGCGCACGATGGAGATGGTCTCTACGGCCAAGATCCGTCGTGCCCTCGATCGCTCCAAGCAGGCCGAACCCTATAAGGAGGCGCTGACCGACGTCATGTTGACGGTCGCCGGCGACGCCTCCTGTTCGGGCACCGATCCCATGCTGCAGAAGCATGAGAGCGTCAAGCATGGCCTGATTGTCGTTATCGCCTCGGACCGCGGCCTTGCCGGCGGTTTCAATACGACGGTGGAGCGCACGGCCGAAAAGCTCGCCGCTTCTTGGGCGAACGACGGCATCGAGTGCGAGATCATCGCGTGTGGGCGCAAACCGGCCACGTATTTCCGTGACCGCGCAAACGTCATCATGCACTTTGAGGGCAACTCCTCTGAGCCCGATTTCAATCAGGCCCGCATGATCTCCTCTCATATCTGCGATGCGTATCGTGCCGGTGAGCTTGACCGTGTCGAGCTTGTCTACCACCACGCCAAGAACCGCGTGGATCAGGAGCTTCGCGTCGAGCACTTGCTGCCGCTCGATCCCGAGATGATCGCTATGGCCCACGGTCCGCGTAAGAACGAGGCCGACGCCCCTAAGCGTATCTCGTCCACATTCGAGTTCGTGCCCTCTCCCGAGCATGTTCTCGGCAAGCTTGTACCGTCGTATATCCTGACGGTCATCTACCAGGCCTTGATCGATTCGGCTGCCGCCGAGCAGGGTGCACGCCGCAAGGCGATGCACTCCGCGACGGAAAACGCCACCGCGATCATCTCGACC
The DNA here is from genome assembly GCF_050313415.1 of Collinsella sp. SGI.184. Classification (NCBI taxonomy): domain Bacteria; kingdom Bacillati; phylum Actinomycetota; class Coriobacteriia; order Coriobacteriales; family Coriobacteriaceae; genus Collinsella; species Collinsella sp. SGI.184. Next base: position 64,572 of record NZ_JBNPLJ010000008.1, read on the forward strand.
CTTACCCGCACGTATAGTCGCGTGCGTCAGGCTTCGATCACGACCGAGATTAACGAGATCGTCGGCGGAGCCTCAGCATTGGAGGAACAGTAATGGCTAATAACACCGTAAAGCTTGCGGTCGAGGAAGCCACCAAGAAGACGACTGCCGGTGATGGTCGCATCGTGCGTATTATCGGTCCTGTCGTCGACGTCAAGTTTGACGGCGCGGTGCCCCCGATCTACAACGCGCTCACGGTCGAGGCCGAGACCCCGATCGGTCACCTGAGCACGATCCTCGAGGTCGAGAGCCAGCTTCCGGGCGGCGTCGTCCGCACGGTCGCCATGTCCTCGACCGACGGCCTGCAGCGCGGCCTCATCGCCACCGATACCGGTGAGCCCATGAAGATGCCCGTTGGCCCCAAGACACTCGGTCGCATCTGGAACGTCATGGGCAAGCCCGTCGACGGCAAGCCCATGCCCGAGGTGGAGGAGTTCTATCCCATCCACCATGCAGCGCCCCGCTTTGACGAGCTCACTACCAAGACCGAGATTTTCGAGACCGGCATTAAGGCCGTCGACCTGCTCGAGCCCTACATCCGTGGCGGCAAAACTGGTCTGTTCGGTGGCGCCGGCGTCGGCAAGACCGTTCTGATTCAGGAGCTCATCAACAACCTCGCTCAGGAGCACGGTGGCACCTCGGTGTTTACCGGCGTCGGCGAGCGTACCCGTGAGGGTACCGACCTTTATCTCGAGATGAGCGATTCGGGCGTTATCGACAAGACCTGCTTGGTCTATGGTCAGATGAACGAGCCGCCTGGAGCGCGTCTGCGCATCGGTCTGGCCGGCCTTACCACCGCCGAGTACTTCCGCGATCGTGGTCAGGACGTTCTGCTGTTCATCGATAACATCTTCCGCTTCTCCCAAGCCGGTTCCGAGGTTTCCGCCCTTCTGGGTCGTATGCCGTCCGCCGTTGGCTACCAGCCCACGCTGGCTACCGAGATGGGCGACCTTCAGGAGCGCATCACCTCGACCAAGACGGGCTCCATCACCTCCGTTCAGGCTGTCTACGTCCCCGCAGACGACCTGACCGACCCGGCTCCCGCCACGACGTTTACGCACCTCGATGCCACTACGGTTCTTTCGCGTAGCATTTCGTCACTCGGCTTGTTCCCGGCCATCGACCCGCTCGCGTCTTCCTCCGACGCCCTCGATCCCTCGATCGTCGGCGAGGAGCACTACCGTGTCGCCGTTAAGGTCCAGGAGCTCCTGCAGGAGTACTCCGACCTTCAGGACATCATCGCCATTCTGGGTATGGACGAGCTGTCCGAGGAGCAGCGCCTTACGGTCAACCGCGCTCGTAAGATTCAGCAGTTCCTCTCGCAGTCCTTCCACGTTGCCGAGAAGTTCACCGGCAACCCCGGTGTCTACGTTCGCGTCGAGGATACCGTCCGCTCCTTCGCCGAGATTGTCGACGGCAAGGCCGATGACCTGCCCGAGCAGGCTTTCCGCTATGCTTCCACGATTGAGGACGTGCGCGAGCGCGCCCGCAAGATGGGGGAGAAGTAGGTTATGCGTATCCGCATCGTGTGCCCCGTGAGCTGCGCCTATGAGGGCGACGCTGCGTTTGTGTCGATTCCGTCCACGGATGGCGAGTTTGGCGTTCTGCCTGCTCACTCCAGCGAGATCTGCACGATCGACCGCGGTTACGTTCGCGTCTCCGATAAGGCCATGGGCACTGTCGACCACACGTTTGCCGTGGCCGGCGGCTATGCCCAGGTTGCGGACGATGTCGTGACCGTTCTCGCCGAGCGCGCTTGCGATTTGGCGACCGTCGATGCCGACAAGCTTAAAGCTGATATTCAAGGTTTTGAAGAGAAGCTGGGTAATTTGTCGGAGGATGATGCACGCCGCGCCTACCTCTATAATGAAATCGCATGGTGTAAGCTCATGCTTGCCCAATAGTCAAACGATTTGGCGTTCGACCATTTGCGAACACATCATGCCCGGGATGGCCCAGCCATCCCGGGCATGCTTTTTGAAAGGGTAGACCTTGGATATTATCCGTGTTGAAGGTGGCCACACCATCGGAGGCTCCGTGCCCGTTTCGGGTGCAAAGAACTCTGCACTCAAACTCATGGCGGCAACGCTTCTGGCACCGGGGAAGACGACGCTGCAGAACGTGCCCGATATCTCGGATGTCCATGTTATGGGCAAGGTGCTCAAGGGTATGGGCGCCAAGATTGACGTTCTCGATGAGCATACGCTCGAGATCGACACTTCTCAGGTTGATTCCTGGGAGGCTCCCTACGAGCTTGTCGCCAAGATGCGCGCCTCCACGGCCGTGATGGGTCCCCTGCTGGGCCGTTTCCATCGTGCCAAGATTGCCATGCCGGGTGGCTGCAATCTGGGTGCCCGTAAGATCGACATGCACATCTTGGGTCTTGAGGCGCTGGGCGTAGAATTCGACACTGCACACGGTTACATCAATGCCAACGCTCCTCAGGGGCTGCGTGGTACCACGGTTACGCTTGAATTTGCCAGCGTCGGCGCTACCGAGAACCTCATCATGGCGGCCGTGCGCGCACAAGGCACTACGGTTATCGATAATGCGGCTCGCGAGCCCGAGATCGTCGACCTTGCCAATATGCTCAACGAGATGGGCGCCAAGATTGTTGGCGCCGGCACGCCCGTCGTGACCATCGAAGGTGTGGACGAGCTGCATCCCGTTACCCATCGCGTGGTGGGCGACCGCATCGAGGCCGGCACCTTTATCGTTGCCGGTGCTCTGATGGCCGATGACCGCGGTGTCGACGTTACGGGCTTTTGCCCCATTCACTTGGGCATGGTGCTCAAGAAGATGGAGCTCATGGGTATCGAGTGTGAGCGAATCGAGAATGGCGTTCACGTGAGTCGTGTCGAGCACATCAGGCCGGTCGATATTCAGACACTTCCGTTCCCGGGCTTCCCGACGGACATGCAGGCGCAGATCATGGTGCTTTCCGCTCTTGCTGATGGCAGCTCTGTGATTACCGAGAATATCTTCGAGAACCGCTTCATGTTCGCGTCGGAGCTGGTCCGTATGGGCGCGGATATCCGCATCGAAAGCCATCACGCCATGATTCATGGCGTCAAGGGGTTCTCGGGTGCACAGGTTACCTCGCCTGATCTGCGCGGCGGCGCCGCGCTCGTCGTTGCTGGCCTTATCGCCGACGGCGTTACCGAGGTCTCGGCCATCCATCACATCAAACGTGGCTATGAGCAGTTTGTCGAAAAACTGCAGGCACTTGGTGCAAACGTCGAGCACGCCACTGTTCCCGATCCCGTCATCTACTAATGCAGGTTGCCTATGTTTAATAATAAGAAGCCCTTAGCGGATACTCGAAGACCTTCAACCGGCGCACAGGCCAAGATCTACAGTCGCGATAATGTTGCACGCTACTCCGAGCGCGCTCGTCAGCGCCGCCGCGGCCAGACAATCCGTCGCGTTGCGCTTATCGCCGTGCTTGGCGTGCTGTTGAGCGCTACGACTGCCGCCGGGCTGTGGTTCGCCAGCATTATGGGCAAGCTCGGCGATTCCAATGTCATTACCGACAATCTGCGCCATATCTTGGTGGATACCGATGAGGCTAAGGATCCGTTCTACGTGCTTCTTTTAGGTACCGATGGTCGTCCGGGCGAGGACACGTATCGCGCCGATTCAATTATCTTGGCGCGCATCGACCCTACGCAAAAGCAGGCTACGCTTATATCCATTCCACGTGATACCAAGGTTGTCTATAACGGCGAAACCATGAAGATCAACGCCTGCCATACCTATGGCGGTGCCGAGGCCATGGTTCAAGCGGTCAATGAGCTGTGCGGCGTGCAGATTTCCCACTATGCCGAGGTTAGCTTTGACGGTATGCAATCATTGATTGACTCTGTGGGCGGTATCGACATCAACGCCACCGACGATGTCGATGACCCCGAGCATCTGGACATTAAGATTACGGCAGGCCAGCAGCACATGGACGGTGCTACCGCGCTCACCTATGCCCGTTGCCGCTATACCTATGCCGACGGCGACTATACGCGCATGCGTCACCAACGCCAGGTGCTTGGTGCCCTTGCCAACCAGATTCTCAACAACTTTGATGCTACGAAGGTCTTCGACCTGGTTAATTCGCTGTCCGATATGCTTGTGACCGATATGAGCGTTCAGGACATCGTGTCTACGGTCAATGCTATGCGCGGCATGGATGTCGATGGCATCTATTCGGCGAATCTGCCTTCCTACGCAGATGAAACCACCATGATCGACGGCCAGAGCTATGTCTTTGTCTACGAGGACGAGCTTAAGGAGATGATGGCGCGCGTCGATGCCGGCAAGGATCCTAAGGGACCAAACACCATGGGCCTATCCGACGGAACCAGCTCCACAATCGGTGATTTGAGCAACCATACTTCTGACGATTACGCCTACGGTACGGCCGGTTCGTCGGAAAGCTCGGACGATTCTAGTTATTCGGACGATTCGAGCTATTCGGACGATTCGGATTACAGCTCATATTATTACGAGGAGCCCACTGGCGACGGCAACGGTTACGAAGCCAACTACTAGGGTTGCGCGGGCTTGCCAGCCCGTGCAACGGCTCGACGCTGCGCGCCGCCCAGAGCGACAATTTGTCATTCAAAAGGCAGGGCATGACCAGAAGGTCAATGTCCTGCCTTTTTCATGCCAACTTGTTCGCTCTGGACGTCGCTCGCTGACGTTGATTCAACCAGCGATGCCGACTACTCCCCTTGCACCAAAAAATCGCTCCGTTCTCGGTTTTGAGGACGGGGCGATTTTGCTTACCTAGATTATTCGAGTTCCTTATGCGAAGCGGGCGACGAGCTCCTGCAAGACGTCGGTCATCTTGACGAGCGAGCTGACCGGAACAAACTCGTTGACGCCGTGGTAGCAGTAGCCGCCCGTCGAAAGGTTGGGACAGGGCAGGCCGCGGAACGACAGCTGTGCGCCGTCGGTGCCGCCGCGAATCGGCAGCACCTGGGGCTCAACATCGCAGGCAAGGAAGGATTCCTTGGCGACTTCGATCAGCTCTGGGTAGTCGCGGACAATCTCGGCCATGTTACGGTACTGGTGCTTGATCTCGACCGTTACGCGCTCCTCGCCCAGACGCTGGTTGAGCAGCGCGGCGGCAGCATCCATCAGATCGAGCTTCTGCTGGAACTTGGCGGCATCGTGATCACGGACGATATAGCGCGCCGTGGCATGGTCGACTGTGGCAGAAACGCCCTCGAGGTGATAGAAGCCCTCGTAGCCCTCGGTGTATTCCGGACGCTGCACGTAGGGAAGCAGGGCATTGAAGTCGCAGAACAGATTGCCCGCGTTAACCATGCGGCCCTTGGCGTCGCCGGGGTGAATGGACTGGCCCTCAAAGCTAACGGTAGCCTCGGCGGCGTTGAAGCACTCCCACTCAAGCTCGCCAACCGGACCGCCGTCGACTGTGTAGGCATACTTACAGCCAAAGTCCTCGATATCCAACAGCTCGGCACCGTGGCCGATTTCCTCGTCCGGGCAGAAACAAATGCCAAGCGTGGGGTGGGGCAGGCTGGGGTCCTGTGCAATGCGTGCGACGAGCGCCATAATCTCGGCGACACCGGCCTTATCGTCGGCGCCCAGCAGCGTGGTGCCGTCGGTGCAAACCAGGTCCTCGCCCAAAAGGTTGTTGAGGGCGGGGAGCTTGGCGGTGCTCATGGAAACGGGCTTGCCGTCGACGATGCCGCAAACCAGGTCGCCGCCCTCGTAGTGCACAATGTGCGGCGCTACGCCGGCTCCCGGTGCGACCTCGGTGGTGTCGAGGTGCGCGATCAGGCCCAGGGCGGGCTTATTCTCGGAGCCGGCGCTCGCGGGAATGTGAGCGCAGACATAGGCGTTTTCGGTTACATGGGCATCGGTTGCACCAAGCTCGCGCAATTCCTCGGCAAGCACATTGGCAAGATCAAACTGGACGGTGCTCGACGGAACCTGGTCACAGTTGGCATCCTCGGACTGTGTGTTGATCTGGACGTAGCGCAAAAAACGCTCGAGTACGTCGGGGTTCGTGGTGGTGTTTTCCATAGAGACCGCTCCAATCTTGGTTGTCGTGTGCAACAAGAACTCTAGCACGGTATGCCGCGGCATACCGCGACGCTTGGATGGGGTAGAATCAGCCATTGAATGCAGAAGGGACGGATGTTCATGGATACGACAAATAGCTCGCGCGAGCTACATCTAACGGTGGCGAACGAAGACTACTTGGAGTGCATGGTTCGCATCGAAAGCGAGGATGGGGAGACTAATGGCGTGCGGTCGGTCGATATCGCACAGCGCCTTGGCGTTTCGAAGGCATCGGTCAACAAGGCGGTTTCGGCTCTCAAGGCATCCGAACTTGTCGAGCAGTCTCACTACGGCAAGGTTATCCTGACCAACCGTGGGCGCGAGGTCGGTTTGGCTATCTGGTATCGCCATCGCCTGATTCGCACATTTTTGGTCCAGGAGCTCGGCGTCGACTTTGAGCGCGCCGATGCCGAGGCCTGCATGATGGAGCACGCGCTTTCCGAGGACACAATGGTCCGTTGGCTCGCCTATCTCGAAAAGCAGGGAATCAGCATCGAGGAATAGCGAAACATATATATGGATACGAGTTATTACAATCGCTTCGGCGGCGAGGAGCTTATGCGCCGACTTACCAGCGAGACGCTGCTGGCACAGGGTCCGATGGGCAGCGTGCTGCTGAGTGAATACGGTGCTGCCGATATTCCGCCGGCATTTTGGAACCTCGCCGAACCACAGACGGTTTCTCGCATCCACCGACTGTATGCCGCCGCTGGTGCACAGGTGCTTATTACCAATACGTTCCAGGCATCGGGTTTTGCGCTCGATCGCGATGAAATCGCTCCATCTATGGCAGAGGTCAATCGCGGGGCGGTCGACGATGCCCGCCAGGCAAATCCCCAGCTATTGCTGGGGTCCATGGGGCCTATTGCGATTGAGTGGTTTGTCGAGGATTCTTCCGAGTATCGAGAGATTCGCGCAAATGCTCGCGAGCAGGCGTCCGCCCTGCTCAACGCCGGCGTCGACGGGATTCTGGTCGAGACGGTCACGTCTATCCGCAATCTGCAGCCCGTGCTCGCCGGTGTCCATGATGCCGCTGATGGCATGCCCGTTCTGGTGAGCTTTGCTATTGATGACAAGGGCGACCTGCTGGGTGATGGCCTAAACATCGAAGGTGCCATCTTGTATGCCGAGAAGCACGGTGCGAGCTCGGTTGGGGTCAATTGCTGCACCCTGACAGCGGCTACCGCTGCGGTACCAAGAATGGTCAAGATAGCCACGACGCCCGTTACTGTACGTCCCAATGCGGGAAATCCGGTCCAAACGCAAGATGGGTCTGTGTGGCACGAGGACCCCGAAGCTTTCGCGCGCGCATGTGTCGAGTGGAAGCGGGCTGGCGCCGCAATGGTTGGTGGCTGTTGCGGAACCACGGCGATCACGACGGCTGCTATGGCAGACGCGCTCGATATATAGAGTCCTAAGAAAAGCACATTCGAATTACCGCCCCAACCGGGGCGGTTTTTTGTCTATATGCGCCCTCGACGGCTTTTGCCTAAACGGTGAATGCGTGCGCCGGCGGCTTGCCGGGCGCTCGTTGCGGGTATACCACCTGCGTACCATGATCCAAACACTGCGAGGTGTCTGCGTGTGTGCGCGATAATTCATTTTGGAACTGATGGCTGGCGCGCTCGCGTCGGCGAGGATTTTAACGCTGACAATGTTGCCCGTATCGCTGATGCAGCCGGCGAGCTCTGGCAAAAGACATATCCCGGCAAGACGGTATATATCGGGTATGACACCCGTCCCCGGGCGCGCGAGTTTGCAGAACTTGCAGCTGGCGTGCTTGCGGCCCATGGCCTTGATGCCGTGCTCGCGGCCCGTTTTGTACCCACGCCTGCCATCACGTGGGCTGCCGCATACGATGGCGAGGCGTGCGGGGCGCTCATGGTGACCGGTTCACATCATCCGCAGGGCTATCTCTGTCTCAAACTGCGCATGGGCGATGGTTCCACGGCAAACCAGGACGTCATCGAAGAGCTCGAGGCAACGATGGCCGCCGAACCTCTGGGGCTCGAGGAGCAGTATCGCACGGCGGATATCATTCCCGACTATATGCGAGCGGTAGCATCGTTTGTCGATGCCGATGCCATTCGTGCCGCTCGTCTGCGCGTGGTGGTCGACCCCATGGGGGGAGCGGCTCAAGGTTATCTTGCCGATTTGCTGCGCGAGCTGGGTGTTGAGGTCCATGAGATTCATGCGGGGCAAGCATCGGATTGGAGGGATATCTGTCCCGATCCCGTAGAGCCGTGGGTGGATGCCTGCGAGCGTGCAGTTATCGAAGACGGCGCGTGTGCCGGCCTGGTGACCGATGGCGATGCTGACCGTATTGGCGCGGTCGACGAGCGCGGTAGATATATACATCCGCATCAGATCATGGCGCTCGTAATGGGCGAATTGGTTCAGTTTCGCAATTTGAAGGGGCGAGTCGTCGTCAATCTATCGTGCTCGACGCTTGTGCGTCGTGTTGCCGAGGCGCTCGGTTGCCGCGTGACCGTAAAACCGGTTGGCTTCAAATATATAGCCGCCGAGATGAAAAAAGACGGGGTGCTTATGGGCGGTGAGGAGGCCGGTGGCATCGGCATTGCCGCGCATATGCCCGAGCGTGACGGCATCCTCGCTTGCCTACTCCTGTGTGAGCTCATGGCAAAGACGGGGGCTTCGCTGGGCGTGCTGGTCGATCAGCTCGAGGCGAGTTTTGGAAAAACAAGTTATGGCCGTCGAGATTTACGACTTGAGGCAGAAGATGCCGAGTCGCTGCGCACGCTGCTTCCCGGTGTGAATCCCAAGTCGATTTGCGGCAAGGCGCCGCAGAGCGTAAGTCACATGGACGGCTTGCGTTTGGCATTTGAGGATGATACCTGGCTGTTGGTTCGCCCGAGTGGCACTGAGCCGGTGGTGCGAGTGTACGCCGAGGGCTTTTCGGTGGAGGAGCGCGACGAGTTGCTTGATGCCGGCTGCGCTTTGGCTCGGGGCGCATATCGGCTCTAGCCATGGGGCTGCTCAATATAAAGATATGCTCGGCGAGTGGTAGGTAACGACTGGCAAGCGTCAGCTGCGGGTATAAATGTGTAGGAGTTGTGTGCAACCAGATTCCCGCCCCCG
>NZ_JBNPLJ010000009.1:0-65632 GCF_050313415.1 Collinsella sp. SGI.184
CTGCCGGCATCTTGGGACAGTCCTTTTCGGCAGCGCGAGCGGTCGTCTGCAAAGACGTCCCCAGTGGCTAGTCATTTAATGGCTGGCCATTTAAGTCTGTCCCCAATGACTAGTAGTAGGCCCACATGGCTTCGATTTCGTTGAGGACTTCTACGATGCCCCAACGGCGGGCGCTACGGCTGGGCGAATTGGGATCGTAGACACCGATTTGGTCGGCGTCGTCAATGCCGTAGAGCACGATGTAATGACCCACGTTGGTAAACGTGCCGGGACGCACGACGGCGATTACGGGAGCACCCGAGCGCAAGGCCTGGGCCATCGAGTCTCGGTTGTTGTAGAGCTGCGTCCCGTTAAGCCCCAGCTGCGCGGCGCCGCTCGTCATAAACGACCACTCGGTGGCACCGGTGGGGGCATAGTTGCCCGCCTCGGAAAGGGCGCACATATCGACCGGCGTCATATCGGTGCGCCCCGTTGTAAAGATGTAGATCATGGTGAGGCAGGTGGGTCCGCAGCCGTTTTGGCGGATAGTTCCGCCGGCGTAGGGCAGCTCCGACCATGCGGGGTCGATCTGGTAGATATGCGGCATGGTGCCGGCACTCCACTGCGAACGTGGGGTCGAAAAAGCAAACGAGTAGCCGGGTGCGACTGGGGCTTTGAGGAGCTTTTCCTCGGCGGTGGGCTCTAGGCCGGCAGAGCCATGCGAGGCACACGACCCCAGATACACAAATGCCAGACATGCCATGATGGAGCACAGGGCAAGACAGAGACGATGAATCTGCGGATTGGCGGCCCGGCCGCGTCCCAGCGGCCGTGGCTGCTTTGCGCCGCGTCCGCCGCGGGGCTTCGAAAAGAAACGGCTGATGTGGTTGTCAGACTTTCGCCGATCGATTTTCTGCCGCCGAGGCACTTCGGCCCGGCGTTGACGGGTGCCCGAGCATGGGCGACCCGCCTGACGCGTGCTGGTATTCTGCGGCATAGACGACGAGGGGCGATCCTGCGGACGCTGCGGCCCGTCGTTGTCAGAAACACTCCTGGATGCTGGCGTGGTACGCCCGGCAAGGCGAACGTTTCGCTGTCGTTCGCCGCCGTTGTATTCGTATGCCATTTGCACCGCCTCGTCTCATGTATAACCCGTCCATCCTACAAAAAAGACGTGCAGCAAATGAGGACATACACCAAAACCTCGGTAAGCGGCATGGACGGGAGCGAGCCTGGCGTCATAAAGCGACGCCCTCCGCGAGCGATTGAGTCGCGTCATCAAAACGGACGCCCGCACCGAGTGGCGCCCCTCGCCGTTCGTCCCAAAAACGGCGCCGCTCGTTTTGCAGTTCTGCCTTCGGTCGAGCTACGAGTGGCGTTGCTGTGCCAAGGCCGTATCTTAAAGCCATGAAATAAAAAGTGCGCGGCAAAACAGGCCGTGCAAGGGGTGACGCCAAGGGGCGTCAGAAAGGAAAGGAGGGGAACAATGGCGGACAAGAACGCAGAAGTTGCAGTCGAGGATACCGGCGGCATGAAGAAAACGCTTTCGCTCTGGAACTTCTTCACCATCGGTTTCGGTGCCATCATCGGTACCGGTTGGGTTCTGCAGGTCGGCGACTGGATGGTCGTGGGCGGCGGTCCCGTTCCCGCTATGATCGCATTCCTCTTGGGTGCAATCTTCCTCGTGCCCGTCGGAGCTGTTTTCGGTGAGCTTACGGCTGCTATCCCCATCTCGGGCGGCATCGTCGAGTATGTCGATCGTAGCTTTGGCCGTACACTGAGCTACATCACCGGTTGGCTCCTGGCCCTGGGCAACGGCATCCTGTGCCCGTGGGAGGCCATTGCCATTTCGACTCTCGTGTCCGAGATGTTCGGTAGCCTGCCCGGTCTTGAGTGGCTGCGCGCCATCAAGCTCTACACCATCCTGGGCGCCGACGTTTACCTGTTCCCGACGCTGATCGCGCTCGGCTTTGCAGTTTACGTCATCTTCCTCAATTTCCGCGGTGCCAGCTCGGCCGCCAAGCTCCAAGCCTTCCTGACCAAGGCCCTGCTCTGCGGCATGCTACTCGCCATGGGCGTCTCGCTGTTCACCGGCTCGCCGAACAACGCCATGCCTGTGTTCTCCCAGGTCGCCGGTGCTGGCGGCGGTAAGGCCGCCACCGAGGGCACCAGCCTGTTCGCCGGTATCGTGTCGGTCCTGGTTCTGACCCCGTTCTTCTACGCCGGTTTCGACACCATTCCTCAGCAGGCTGAGGAAGCAGCCGAGGGCCTTAACTGGAACAAGTTCGGCAAGATCATCTCCCTGGCCCTGCTGGCCGCCGGCGGCTTCTACATGGTCTGCATTTACTCGTTCGGCACTATCCTTGACTGGCATGAGTTTGTTAAGAGCCCCGTTCCCGCGCTTGCCTGTCTTAAGGGCATCAACATGCTCCTGTACCTGGCCATGCTCGTCATCGCCACGCTTGGACCCATGGGCCCGATGAACTCCTTCTACGGCGCCACGAGCCGCATTATGCTCGCCATGGGCCGCAAGGGCCAGCTGCCCGAGAAGTTTGCCGAGGTCGATCCCAATTCCGGCGCTCCCAAGCTCGCCTGCGTCGTTCTGGCCATCATCACCGTCGTCGGTCCGTTCCTGGGCAAGAACATGCTCATCCCTCTGACCAATGTGTCGGCTCTCGCCTTCATCTTCTCCTGCGGCATGGTCGCTCTTGCCTGCCTGCGCATGCGCTTCACCGAGCCCGACCTACCTCGTCCCTACGAGGTGCCCGGCGGCAAGTTTGGCATCAGCCTCGCCATCGCTGCCTGCGCCATCATCATCGGCCTGCTCGTGATTCCGTTCTCTCCCGCCTCCCTCAACATGGTGGAGTGGAGCATCGTGATCGGCTGGTTGGCTATTGGCCTGGCTCTCATGGCTTTCACCAATTCCCGCAAAAAGTAACGCTGAGCCGGGGCGGATTGGGTGCGCGGTGCCCTCTCTCCCGCGTACCGAACCCGGCATCACTTGGGTAGCTTTGTGAGGCCTTAACCCAACACGGCCTCACCCACTATATGGATCCATAAGGAGGAACCATGTCCACTAAGTATGCAATCGTTGGCGGCAAGCTCATCGACGGTACCGGTGCCGAGCCGGTCGAGAACTCCCTCGTTCTCGTCGACGATAACGGCAAGATCGAGTACGCCGGTGTTATGCAGGACCTTCCCGAGGGCGTTGAGGTTATCGACGCCGCCGGCAAGACTGTCCTTCCCGGCCTGATCGACACCCACCTGCACTTCTCGGGCAACCTGACCGACGATGACACCGATTGGGTCATGCAGCCGCTCCTCGAGAAGCAGGCCGTCGCCGTCAAGCAGGCCTACGACTGCCTCACCCACGGCCTCACCACCGTCTGCGAGATCGGCCGCTTTGGTATCCAGATTCGCGACTGCATCGACAAGGGCGTCTTTAAGGGTCCGCGCGTTCTGGCCACCGGCCTCGGCTTCTGCCGTGTTGCCGGTCACGGTGACTCCCACCACTGCACCCAGGAGCTCAACAAGGAATCCCATCCCTGGGGCGACCAGGTCGACGGTCCTTGGGATCTGCGCAAGGCCGTCCGTCGTCGCCTGCGCGAGAACCCCGATGCCATCAAGATCTGGGCTACCGGTGGCGGCATCTGGCGCTGGGACTCCGGTCGCGACCAGCACTATTGCTCCGAGGAGATCCAGGCCGTGGTCGAAGAGGCCAAGATGGTCGGTATCCCCGTGTGGAGCCACTGCTACAACAACCACGCCGCCGCCTACGATTCCGTTCGCTTTGGCTGCGAGCAGCTGATTCACGGCTTCGATATCGATGAGCGCACCATGGACCTCATGGCCGAGCAGGGCACCTTCTTCACCCCGACGATCGCCTTCCTGCCCACCTGGTACGCCACCTATCCTCCCGTCTACGTCCCCGAGCTGCACGACAAGTACGAGGGTACCCTGGTCGAGAAGGAGCTGCAGCGCAACTATGACTGCCTGCGCGAGGCCAAGAAGCGCGGCGTCGTCATGACGATCGGCTCCGACTCCTTCTCCTTCGTCACCCCGTACGGCACCTGCTCCATCGAGGAGATGTACGAGTTCGTCGACAAGATCGGCTTCACCCCGGTCGAGACCATCACCTGCGCCACCCTCAACGGCGCCAAGATGTGCCACATCGAGGACGAGACCGGTTCCATCGAGGCCGGCAAGTGCGCCGACCTGCTGGTCGTCAACGGTGACGTCGCCGCCGACATCCACGTGCTCAACACCGACAACATGGACGTCATCATGAAGGACGGCTGGATTGTCGAGGCCGGCACCTTCGGCGAGCCAAACAAGTACAGCGCCTAAGCTACCGTTAGTCGATGGCTGGATGTAAAACACAGTTTTTGATTGCATAATGCAATGGAGAGGGTCGCTTGCGGCCCTCTTTATTGCTATCGGTACTACGGACAAGAGGGGATGACGGTGGATCTCAATAGGCTGATTCTGGGCAAGAGTTACAACTCTACCAAGGTCTTTCGTACGGCCCAGCATGTGGTTCAGGCCATCCTACTCGGTGTTGTCGTTCCGGCGCTTATCTTGCTGCTTATCTGGGATTTAACCGATAATCCCAATCCCGTTCCAGGCGTTGTCGTTATTGCCGGCCTGGTCATGCTGTGCTTCTTCTTCTCGTATGTCTTTGTGGTCCCCGATGACCTCACATCGAGCGCAACCGACCGCACGCTCGCCATCGCATCAAAAATATTCGCCTACACGTCGCGCGGCCTTACGCCCGAAGCGGCCCTGGGTGCCTCTAAAATCATCCTGTCCGAGACCATCGCTTCTGCCATCTGCTTTACTGACGGCAGGCAGGTGCTGGCAAGCTGGGGCGAGGACTCGGCAAAGTGCCCTGCCGGAACCCCGGTAGTGCTCAAGACCACGCTCAACGTGATTGAGACGGGCGAGCAGAGCGTGTTTTCGCGTGATGCCTCCAATGAGACGGGCGGCTATTTTCCCCGCCTGCGTGCCGGTATTGTCGCGCCGCTTAGCGTGCGCGGTCATTGCGTGGGCACACTCGAGCTGTATTACCCCCGCCTGAGCAGCATCGATATGCGCCAGACGGCGCTTGCCTCGGGTTTCGCCGATCTCATTTCGACGCAGCTCGCCAGCTTTGAGCTCGAGCGCCAGGATGAGCTCACGGCCCGCGTTGAGCTCCGCGCTCTGCAGTCGCAGGTCGATCCGCATTTTCTATTCAATACCATTAGCACGATCGTTTCGCTCGTTCGAACCGAGCCCGACAAGGCGCGATCGCTGCTGATCGACTTTTCCAACTACTATCGTCAGACGCTTTCTGACTCCGATACGCTCACCACGCTCGAGCACGAGGTGGAACAGGGCACCCGTTATATCAATCTTATGCAGGCCCGGTATGGCGACGGCCGTCTGCGCGTTTCGGTCGACATCGACTTTGAGGTGCGCGACAGCCTGGTGCCGCCGTTTATCTTGCAGCCGCTGCTCGAAAACTGCATCAAGCATGCGCAGCGCGAGACCGAGCCGCTTTCCATTCGTGTTAGGGCTTTTGAGACCGATGACGGCTTGGAGATCATCGTCGAAGATGACGGCATCGGTATGAGCGAAGAAGTCTGCGCGCATCTGTTTGAGCAGCATCGCCGAGAGGAGCCCGAAAGCATTACCGCCGACGGCTCCGTCAAGCGAGGCTGCGGCCTGGCGCTCTTCAACGTGCTTCAGCGCATCCATTTCTTTTACGGAGAAGATTCTGGCATGCGTGTGAAGTCCCAGGAGGGCGTGGGAACGCAGGTCATCGTTGAGTTGAACGGCGAGCCGCATGAGCCGGCGCCGCTAACGGTGTAGCACGCGGTTGGATTGAGAGAAAAAAGAGGGGAAGCGCATATGTCCGAAGGCTGGAACATCTTGGTGGTTGATGACGAGCCTCCAATTAGGGCTGAGCTACGTTATCTGTTGGAAAAGGATGCGCGTGTGGGCCAGATTGCCGAGGCGGGCAATGTCACCGAAGCCGTGGAATCGATTCTGTCGAACAAGCCCGACGTGCTGTTTTTAGACATTACTATGCCCGGTCGCTCGGGAATTGAGCTTGCCGAGACGCTTCAGAACCTAAAGACACCGCCGGTCGTGGTGTTTGTGACGGCATTTGCCGAGTATGCGGCCGATGCCTATAACCTCGATGCCGTCGATTACATCGTAAAGCCGGTCGAGGATGCTCGCCTGTCAAAGGCGCTCGATAAGATCGAGACCGCCCTGGGCGCTCGCCGTGTCGTCCATGCTCCGCGCCAGCCTTTGCGCCTGACGGTGGATCGTGGGGGTAAAAAGGTGTTCATTCCCGTGGCGGATGTCTGCTACTTTGAGGCGCGCGCCGATTTTTGCAACGCCGTCTGCGCCGAGGGAACATATCTGATCAATGAGTCGATTTCATCGCTCGAGCGGCGCCTGGCCTCCGAGGGCTTTATCCGTGTCCACCGCAGCTATCTGGTCAATTTGGAAGACGTGCACAATGTCGAGATCGGTTCTACGGGCCTTATGGAACTCAGGCTCGATCGCGTAACCTCGACGGTGCCCGTGTCCCGTCGTCGCGCTGCCGAGGTTAAGGCGCGCCTGGGGCTTGTGTAGACGGTCCGCATGCCATCGTTTGCCGACGCGGGTTTGGCATGGCCGCGCGGTGGGCATAATGGGTGACATCGAATGAAATCGAAAGGATCATTATGCCTGCGCTTATTACGCATCATCTGTTTGGCGAGGAAAGCATCGATCGTCTGCCGCAGGGCGTCATTACGTCCGACGAGGAACGCATTGCCTTTATCCTGGGCAACCAGGGTCCCGACCCGTTTTTCTTCCACATCCTGACGCCGCGCGTTTCCGACTGCACGCTGCTGGCGCAGGCCATGCATCGCTCGCGCATGTCGCGCCAGTTCTCGTGCCTGCGCGACGGCGTGTCCCATCTGCTCCCGCGCGATGCCAACTTGGGCCGCGCCTTTGCGCTGGGCCTGCTGTCGCACTACGTGCTCGACCGTAATGCCCACCCCTTTGTCTACGAGCAGCAGTTTGGCATTGTCGAGTCCGATCCCGAGCTGGGGGATTCGGGCAGCCAGGTCCATGCGGTGCTCGAAAGTGACCTGGACGTGTTGATGCTGCAGCTCAAGCGCGACGGGGCCACGGTCGAGGACTATCCGCCGGCGGGCGAGATCGTCACCACCGACCGCATCAATCGCGTGGCCGGCGTGCTGATGAGCTATGTTGCCGGGCGTGTGTACGGTATCGATATCCCAGCGGGGGAGTACGGTGCCGCCGTTGCCGACATGCAGCTGCTCTATCGCGCCATTGAACCGGCGGGCTCGGTCAAGACGCGTGCAATCGCCCTGGTCGAGGGCCTAGTACACGACTACTCCCTGCTCGATGGCCTTGCTCACCGCGTGACGACCGAGCCGCCCGAGCGCACCGGCAATCTGGGCCATCTGACGTGGAAGAATCCCTTTACCGATGAGGTCTCGAACGAGAGCTTCCCCGAGGTCTTTGACCGCGCGCTGGTCGATTACGAGTGCACGGTCACCCGCTTTATCGAGACCGGCGATATGGAGGCCGTGACCAACCACGTCAATTACAGCGGTCGCGTACTCGGCGCTGACGAAGAGTTCGACCGCGAGGAGTAGGGTTCGTGCGTGTCCCTTTGCCGAATCCTTACCGGTGCCTCTGTGCAATTGGGGTACGATGAACTGACTGCATATCGGGCGAATACGAAGGGTCCCTGTCCATGAAATACACCAAGCTCGAGCGTAACTGGGTTATGTACGATGTGGGCAATTCGGCCCTCGTGTTGCTCAACACTTCGGTGGTGCCCATCTACTTTAACGCCATCAATACCGGTGCTTCCTCGGCCGACCTGGTGGTCGCTTGGGGTAGCGCGCAGACGATTGCCTCGCTGGTCATTGCCATGCTCATGCCCATTCTGGGCGCGCTTGCCGATTACGCCGGCAACAAGATCAAGTTCTTCTTGGGCTTCTTCCTCACGGGCTTGGTGCTTTGCCTGGCGCAGGCTATCCCAATGTCCGCCATGGCATTTTTGGCCGTGTACGTGCTGTGCACCATCGGCCTTAACTCTTCTATGACGTTCTATGACGCCATGCTGCCCGACATTACCACCGACGAGCGCATGGACGCCGTGTCCAGCTCGGGCTATGCCTGGGGCTACATCGGTTCCACCGTGCCGTTCATCATCTGCCTGGCGCTTATCATGGGTGGTCCCGCTCTTGGCGTCCCCACCATGCTGGCAACGCGTCTGTCGTTTGTCATCACTGGCGCCTGGTGGCTCATCTTTACCCTGCCGCTCATTCGCACCTATAAGCAAAAGTACGGTCGCGAGCGCGGTCCCGAGGACACCATCGGCCACATCGTGGGCGGCGTGTTCTCCGAGGTCGTACACACCATGCGCGAGATCGCCCACAACAAGACCGTGCTGGTCTACATGATCGCGTTCTTCTTCTACATCGACGGTGTACACACGGTCATCTCAATGGCAACCAGCTACGGTTCGGCTCTGGGCATCGACTCGACCCAGCTGGTACTGGCCCTGCTC
Source organism: Collinsella sp. SGI.184 (assembly GCF_050313415.1). Lineage (NCBI taxonomy): Bacteria > Bacillati > Actinomycetota > Coriobacteriia > Coriobacteriales > Coriobacteriaceae > Collinsella > Collinsella sp. SGI.184. The sequence continues at coordinate 8,564 of NZ_JBNPLJ010000009.1, forward strand.
GTTACACAGTTCGTGGCCTTTCCGTCCGCCATCATCTACGGCAAGCTCGCCGGACGCGTGGGCACGCTCAACATGATCCTGGTGGCGGTCGCCGCCTACATGGGCATTGTGCTGTTCGCCGCGTTTTTCCTCAAGACCGCCTTTGAATTCTGGGTGCTTGCCATTATGGTCGGCCTGTTCCAGGGTGGCGTGCAGGCACTCAGCCGTAGCTACTTTGGCCGCATCATCCCCAAGGAAAAGTCCAACGAGTACTACGGCTTCTTTGACATCTTTGGGCGCTATGCAAGCGTTATGGGCACCTTTCTGGTGTCGGTCGTCACCTCGCTGACCGGCAACCCGTCGCTGGGCGTTCTTTCCATTGCTGTGCTGCTGGTCGTTGGCTTTATGCTGCTGGCCCGCCTGTCTCGCATGACTCGAGCGGCAGAGCATGCCGCATAGGAGCGAGCGGCTATTGTGCCTGTCCGCGGTACTCTTTTGGGGTTATCCGCAATAAACATTGCGACTTGCGAGCAATGATTTGCCCAAGTGGGTATGATGGAATCAGCTAGGTCGCGGGGCGTCGCCTGTGTTTGGCGGCGCCTCGTTTTTGTGTTGCAGGGAGGGAAGGCATGAACGCCACGGTTGTGATTCCAACATATTGGGCGGGCGATGATGCCCATGCAAACGCTCCCGGTGTCTATGACCACTCGACGAAGCTCAACGCCACCAATCCCGAGCTCGATCGCTGTCTTGCTTCGCTCGAGCAGGTACGCGATATTCCGCGAATCATCCTTTTGGTGGTCTGTCCCATCTCGGCCACGGCGGATGTGTCGAAGCGCGTACGCGAAATCGTCGACGCGCACCCTACGCTCAAAGTTACCGTAGTCACCAATACCCAGGCATCGCGTATCGCCGACCGCGTAGCGCAGATTGCGCCCAAGGGTTCGGGAGAATGCGTGAGCCTGCGCGGCTATGGCGCCATCCGCAATATGGGACTTGCCTGTGCCGCCGTGCTGGGTCACGATGCCGTCATCTTTTTGGATGACGACGAGACTGTCATCGATGCCGACTTTATGAAACGCGCGACTTACGCGTTGGGGCAGCAGACGCGTCAGGGCCTGCCGATCTTGGTTAAGAGCGGCTACTTTTACGATCGAGACGGATCGCCGCTGGCCCCCACGGACAAGGTGGGCATCTGCCACCGTTGGTGGACCAAGCGTATCGAGTTCAATCGCTGGATGAAAAAGGCGCTCTCGGGTACCCGTATTTCGCGTTCAAACTATGTGTGCGGCGGCCTTATGGCCCTCCATGCCCGCGCCTTTACCCGCGTGGCATTTGACCCGTTTATCACTCGTGGCGAGGACCTGGACTACCTCTTTAATATGCGCATATTTGGCTACGACGTATGGTTTGATAACGAGTGGACCGTGCGCCATCTGCCGCCCGAGTCCGAGAAACGCTCGCCGCGCTTTATGCAGGACGTGTACCGTTGGTACTACGAACGTGCCAAGCTAATGTTTGCCGCGCATCAGAAAGAGCTCATTCCCGTTACAGCCGCGTCTCTCATGCCCTATCCGGGCCCGTGGATTTCGCGCGAGCTTGACGATCGCGTGCGTAAGACTGCCATGGTCCGCAGCATTTTTACCCGCGAGCACGAGGGATACCTACGCATTTGGCGCCACGGTATTGACGAGGCCAGGACCTACGCACGCCAAAACGCCGCAAGCTACCTGCGTTTCCAGAGCTTCTGGCCCAAGATTATGGATGGGCTCTGGCGTGACGCCCAGCTGACCAGCATCCTGGAGGGGACTGAATGATCGACCGCCGCGCCCAGCGCGATAGTTCAATGTCAATCTTTCGCATCATTGCCGTATCCTGCGCCATTTGTGTGCTGGTGTACTTTGTTTTTGCCCTGGCGACTGGAATCGATCCAATCGCGACCGTGGTCGCCTGTACGCTGCTATGCATCTTCCTGTGTATCTTTTTCTTTTTGACGCTCAATCCCGATTCGGTTCGCTCGCAGTACACCGAGGAGACGCTCTCGGTGGCCTCGGCCATGCTCGAGGACATTAAAGGCGGTCTGACGCAGGAGTCAGCACGTCTGGTGTGCCAGCGCATTTTGCCCGAGACACGCGCCATGACAGTTGCCGTTACCGACGAGAGCAACGTACTGGCCTGCGCGGGCGAGTTTGAGGAAAAGCTGCTGCCCAATTCTCCCATTCATACGCTCGCCACGCGCTACGTCATCGAACACGGTATCGTCCAGTCGTTCAACCGTGTGGTGGACGTGGTGGGTTCGGATGGCTCACACAACCAGGTCCCCGCTGGCATCATCGCACCCATCAAGGTGGGCGACCGCACCGTCGGCACGCTCAAGTTCTATTACAAGACCCCGCGTGCCGTCGACCGTACCCAGTATGCGCTCGCCTCGGGTTTTGCCGAAATCCTGTCCACGCAGCTCGCCATTCACGAGCTCGAGGTGCAAAAGGAGCTCACGGCCCGTGCCGAGGTGCGTGCCCTGCAGGCGCAGATTAACCCGCACTTCCTGTTCAACACGCTCAACACCATCGCATCGTTTACGCGTACCGACCCGCTGCGCGCCCGCGAGCTGCTGCGCGAGTTCTCCTCGTTCTATCGCGCAACGCTCGACAATTCGGGCTCGCTCATTCCCGTGTCGCGCGAGGTCGCACAGACCAAGCGCTACCTGACGTTTGAGAAGGCGCGCTTTGGCGAGGATCGCGTGCTGGCGACCTTTGACGTGTCCGAGGACGTCGAGGACACGCTGGTTCCGGCATTTGTGATCCAACCGATTGTCGAGAACGCCGTGCGTCACGGCATGGGTGATGCCAGTGCGCTGAAGATTGACGTGACGGTGCGCAGGGATGGTGACGATGCGATTTTGATTTCGGTGGCCGATGACGGTGTGGGCATGGACGAGGGCATCGCTGCCAGACTGTTTGACGAGCGCTCTGCCCGTCCCGACGCCAGCTCCCCGCAGGGTGGCGGCGCCGGCGTTGCCATGCACAATATTTCGGAGCGCATTCATCGCTTTTATGGGCCGCACTCCTATACGCGCGTCGAATCGGCGCCGGGTAAGGGCGCTAAAGTGCTCCTACATCTCGATTTGTCGGAGAGCATCTTCGACATTCAAGAGTAGAATAATTGGTCACGGGCTTAACGCCGGTTGGCGTATGCCCGATGTAGTTTGTTGACGAAAGGTTTTATCCCCATGCTGCGTGCGATGATTGTGGATGATGAGGCACCGGCCCGTTCGGAACTTCGCTTCTTGCTCGAGCAGACGGGCAAGATCGGCACGATCACAGAAGCGTCGAGCGTTCGCTCCGCCATCGAGATGCTTATGGAGAGTCGCGTTGATGTCGTGTTCCTCGATATTTCGATGCCTGGCGCTTCGGGTCTGCAACTTGCCGAGGCGCTGCATAAGCTTAAGAATCCGCCGGCGATCGTGTTTGTGACCGCGTACAGCGATCATGCGGTTGAGGCGTTTGATGTGGATGCCGTCGACTATCTGATGAAGCCGGTAGAGGAAGCCCGCCTGGATCGTGCAATCGAGAAGGTCATGCAGCGCACGAAGCCCGTTGCGGACAGCAAGGTGACCATCGAGCGCATCCCGGTGGAGAAGGGCGGCCGCAAGGTGCTCATCCCCGTGGACGACATTCGCTTCATTATGGCCAAGGACGATTACTCCTGTATCTATACCGTCGATGACCGTTTTTTGTCGACGACCTCGCTGGCACAGTTCGAGGCCAAGCTCTGTGATTTTGGCTTCTTCCGCGTTCACCGCCGCTATATCGTTAACTTGGCGTGTGTTACCGACGTCGAGACGGTCCCCTCGGGCGCTATCCAGCTGGGCATTACGGGCGTCGACGAACGCGTACCGGTTTCGCGCCGTCGCGTCGTACCGCTCAAGAAGGCCCTGAGCCTCTAGCACACCGGCCCCGCAGCCCTGTAGACCAAAATCGTCTGCGGAGCCGCGGGGCTTTTTGTATGAACGCACCAAATCGTTTTGCGGAAGGGATCCCATGAACAGTGCAAGCGCCAAGCGTATCGACATCATCTCGGACACCCACGGTTATCTGTCGCCCGCGCTTTTAGATGAGTTGAGCGGCGCGGACCTGATTATCCATGCCGGCGATCTTACGTCGGAGATGGACTACGAACATCTGCGAACCATCGCCCCCGTGCGAGCGGTTCTGGGCAATAACGACTACTACCGTGATTACGGCCCCGAAGTGGACCGTCTGGCGCTCTTTAGCTACGAGGGCCTTAAGTTTGCCGTAGCCCACTACCGCGAAGACCTCCCGGTGGGATCCGTGGACGTAGCCATCAACGGTCACACTCACGTAACCAAAGAGGCCCAGGTGGGCCGCTGCTTGGTCCTCAACCCAGGCAGCGCCAGCTACCCCAGGGGCACCCGGGGCCCCACCATGGCCAGAATGCTCGTCAAGGACGGCAAGGTCTTAAGCGTCAAGTTTATTGACTTAGACTAACCGCAACAAAAACGGGGGATGCACAATGTATCCCCCGTTTCCATTTGAGCCAAAGGCCGAGCTTCAACAAGAACAATCAGACCAACCCCGCCGAGGAGCACGCGGGCTAGCCGCGCAGCGGCGCACGCCCGCAAAACTGGTTGAACATAGTGACGGCAGGGAGGGTCTCCGGGGCCGGCTGGCGCGGGTTACGTTTGTCGCGAGTTCCGCACGCAAAGGAAAGCACTTAATGTGCTTTCCGTCTTGCGCAGGACTGTAGAGCAGCAAACTTAACCCGCGCCAGCCGGCCCCGGAGACCCTCCCGGAGGGACCCAAAAAATATTTTCAAAAAAGTTGTTGCGCGGCGGACAGACTTCTGTGTATACTAATCCCCGCAGCGCACGCGGGCGGAAACAAACGCGAACGACTGCCTGGGGAGTTAGCTCAGTTTGGTTAGAGCGCCGGCCTGTCACGTCGGAGGTCGCGGGTTCGAGCCCCGTACTTCCCGCCAACGCAATTAAAGCCACGTCTTCGGACGTGGCTTTTTGCGTTTAATAGGACAACCGCTCGGCCGTCCCTTTCATTCTGCTCCTTGTTTCCGAAATGCGGAAATGAATTAAGTATATCGGTTTAAACAGGGGGGGGTTGTTGCGCAACACTCGTTCAACGAAACAGGGGGTTAGGTTATACTAAATTCCACTGTTGGCCTAATCTGATGCAATTTGCTTTGGATTCGACCTTCAGCGGACATCTAATTCACTATTTGGTTGTCCCGGCGGTTATTTAGCGTCTCGACGTAAGCTCGGCCCCGGAGCCCGTTCGAGCTGTTCGTATTCCTTGAAAGGGGAAACATGGACATATCGAGGAAGACTGATTATGCCCTCCGCATGCTTGCGATGCTTGCCGAGGAGCCGGAGCGGTTGCTTTCTGTTCGCACTGCTGCCGAAGAGGTCAATGTTCCGTATTCGTTTGCCCGTTCGATCCAACACGGTTTGGTTCAGGCCGGTATTGTGGAGAGCCTGCGTGGCGTCCACGGCGGTATGCGTCTTAAGGTCAACCCGAGCGAGGTCACTATCCGTCAGGTCGTCGAGGCCGTTCAGGGCCCTATGGTTATGAATGATTGCACGGCACTCGATGGCGACTGTGCGCGCAGGGGCACGTGCTGCTATCATCCCCTGTGGGCTGGGGCCCAGGCGCTGATGCGTGACTACCTCGATTCCGTTTCGCTGGACGATGTCGTCGCTCGCCGCCAGTTCCCCGCCGTCGATCCCAAGTTCGCCGACCGCGACGCCTTTCCCGAGTATGCCGTTTGCGCGTGTGCTTGCCGGGAGGAGTAGCGCCGCATAAGGAGTATAGCTATGATTCAGGACCCCTTTCGTTCGATGATTCGTTCGGAAGGGGTTCTGCGTTATCGCGACCTTCCGTGGCGCCGCACACGCGACCCGTACATCATCTGGCTTTCCGAGGTCATGCTGCAGCAGACGCAGGTTCCACGCGTAGAGACGCGCATGCCGGCATGGCTCGACCGCTTTCCGACCGTGCATTCTCTCGCCCAGGCCGCTCCTTCTGATGTTTTGGACGCTTGGCAGGGCATGGGCTACAACCGCCGTGCTTTGGCGCTCCATAAGGCCGCGCAGCGACTCGTGGAGGACTGGGATGGGGAGTTTCCGCGTGATACACGCGACCTGGTCGCGCTGCCCGGTATTGGGCCCGCAACGGCGCAGGGCATTCGGTCGTTTGCGTTTGATCTTCCGGGAGTGTACCTGGAGACCAATGTGCGCACGGTCTTTCTGCATCACTTTTTTCCTGACGTTCCGTCTGTTCCCGACCGCGAGCTGGTGCCGTTGATCCAGGCGGCCTGCCCGGCGGCGCCCGGTGCGGCGGCGGATGAGGTCGCTCCCTTTGCCGTGCCGCTCGACGATGCCGATACGCCGCGCGCGTGGTATTACGCGCTGCTGGATTACGGCGCGTATCTTAAAAAGACGCTGCCCAATCCGTCTAGGCGCTCGGCGGGCTACAGCCGCCAGTCCAAGTTTGAGGGCTCGCGTCGGCAAAAGCGTGCCCATATCGTGCGCATGCTGCTTGCAGCTCGCGACGGACAGCCGGCGGGCATAACGCTTGTTGAAGCTGTTGCAGGCGTTAACAAGATGGAGGCCGCAGCGGGTCGCGAACCGGTTGGTTGCGATTTTATTGCGGGCATTCTTGCCGACCTGGAGCGCGAAGGCTTTTGTCGTGCCGAAGGCGAGCGCTGGCTGAGTGTGTGATGACGCGAATTTGCAGAACAGGATAGTAAGGTTTAGATTCTCGGCATGAGGGTATCCTAAAGGCAATGCCGCTCAAAGTCTATGGGCGGCGCGTATTGAAGGGAAGTACACCTATGGATTTTGAGAATTCTCAAACCAAGAAGAACCTCGAGACCGCTTTTGCCGGTGAGTCCCAGGCGCACACCAAGTATCGTTACTATGCATCCAAGGCCAAAAAGGACGGCTACGTTCAGATTTCGAATATCTTTGCAGAGACGGCGGGCAACGAGTCCGAGCATGCCAAGCTGTGGTTTAAGTACCTGCACGACGGTGCTGTTCCGGATACGCTGGACAACCTGCGCGATGCCGCCGCGGGCGAGAACTACGAGTGGACCACGATGTATGACGAGTTCGCCAAGACCGCCGAAGAGGAGGGTTTTGCCGAGATCGCCGCGAAGTTCCGTGGCGTTGGCGCTGTCGAGAAGGCTCACGAGGAGCGCTATAACAAGCTCGTCGAGCGCATTGAATCGGGCGAGGTGTTTGAGCGCGAGGGCGTAAAGGTGTGGAAGTGCCTGAACTGCGGGCACCTGCATGTTGGTGCCAAGGCGCCCGAGGTGTGCCCGGTTTGCAACCATCCCAAGGCGTACTTTGAGGAGCAGGTGGTGAACTACTAGCGCGTGGCGCTGGCTGCTGCGGAGCGCAGGGCGGGGAAATACCTTTGCCTCTCGCTCACGGCTCCGCAGGGCAACTGCCGGCCTCGCCGCTCCGGGCATCAGAACCGCGGCGCATCCCTTTCCCTCTCGCTCACGGCTTCGCAGGGTCGCGCGAGGCAAAGGCATGCGCCGCGGTTCTGACGGCGCGGGCTTGCCAACGAGTTTTGGCTCATAGATTAGTTTGTGTGCCGCCCCTTTTGGGGCGGCACGTTTTGTTTGGGGTCCCTGTCTTCACAATTTCCGTCAAGCTTTTGGTTAGGTTTTGGTCGGATGGCGCAAGGGCGAGAGGGCAAAAGATTGCTGGCGAAAAAAGCTCAAAGAAAGTGCTGGTAGGGGAGTTGTTGAACTTTTCGACAGTTTTCTGGCAAAAGAATCTTTGCGGCTATTGCCGCGGATTTCATTGCCGCGGCCGCGATGGTGCGGGATGCTGGGCGCAAGCATCGAATGCTCCTATTGAGGAGGCCAACATGGATCTGTTTCTTGAGACCCCGCAGCAACAAGCCGAGCGCATGCTGCGCCAACAGCAGCGGCTTATGGAGATGCAAATACAAGGGGCAGCCGTCCAGCCTCCTGCGCAAAACGCCGCGCCCGCGGTATCGTCTGCGGGTGAGGTGGACCCAGGAGCCTATTCCGTACAGCAAGATTCATATGCGCAGGAGCTTGCGTTCGACAAGCGTCGTGCGCGTCGCCGTCGCTGGGCCCAGCGCCTGCGTACGCTGGCGATGATCGTGCTGATCCCGTTGGGACTCGCGGCAATCTTCTTGGCCTCATATGCCCTCACGTGCATTCTCAACGGCGCCTCGCCCAGCGAAGTGCTCCAACATTTGACAGCTCTCGGCCAGCGCCTGGGCGATGTCGTAACAACCATCCGCGCCGGCTGGGAGAGTTAGCGTTTGTCACATTAGGACTTCTAGGGTGCAGGGATTATCGCCACGAGTAGAATTCTTGCATCCTTTGGGTCCTGTCGTGCGACTGAATAGTATTATTGATGATGAATAATAATATGATTTTGCTATGCATAAGCAGGATTTAGAACAGACTCTTTTGGGTATTGACGAAGAGGCGGAGCTGGAAATAGGTCCAAGAGACGATAGACCGAGCGTTGTATTGGTGGGAGGGAGCGCCTTCATGCTTAACGATGTGACGAATCGGTCGGTTACACATGACATTGATGTGTTTGAGGCAGACAGGTGCCTCCGCGAGATCATAGCTCGATATCCCGAGGTGAATGGTATGGCGGTGGCATATTGTAATCAGATGCCATTCAATTACGAAGATCGTTTGATTCCCTTGGATATTGGGGCGCGTTTTATCAGGTACTTTACGCCATCCTTGGAAGACCTGGCGGTAATGAAGCTCTATGCCTACCGTCCGAACGACATCGTCGATCTTCATAGCCAGGCATTCGTCGACCGACTTGATTGGGGACTGCTCGAACGGCTTATATTCGACGAGGGCGAGGCGCTGGCGTCGTCGCCTTCGGAGCGGAGTTATCAAGAGATGGTCTGCGCATACAGGCAATACAAAAAGGAGGTGCTCGATTGAATCTGACCTTTGAGGGATTCTTAAAAGGCTATTGCCGAGAGCTATCCGGACAGCAGTCGCTCAGTTTTAGAAAACTGGTTAAGCAGGCGACGACGGTTGCGCCGCGCGTGGCGGAGCCCCTGTTTTTGCTCGCTTTGGCGCAGGGTAAAGCCGAATACGTTCTGGGCTTATCCGAGGGTTCGTGGATGGAAGAGGGTTACCGAGGCGTTTTGTCCTTGTACGCCCAAACGGGTAGCCTGGCATCTCTATGCGCCGAGGACAAACTCCCTAATCGTTATGCCAACGTTTGGCGTGCGTATAGAGCGGTGAAGGAAAAGCCAGTGGCGGACAGAAGGATCAACGCTCTGATGCGAAAAAGAACGTTGGGAGCGCTAGGGGAATCGGGCGTAACGCGCTACGGTCTCTGCCGCGATTTGAATCTGAATAAGGGAAACGTGTACGCATACTTAGCCGGCGATGACTCAAAGGTGAGCAGGGAGACGGCGCGCCGCATTATGGAATATGCGGAGGAGAGGGGCGCCCAAGAAGGGGCCGGGCGCCCGGTGCGTGTGGCGGGGTAAGATTGATCGCGGTTTTGATTGATGATCGATTGGGTTTGTTAGGCTGAGTTTATGTCTGCTGTTGATATTGTGCTGGTCGTGATCGCCTTGGTAGCGGTAGGAGTGGCTGTGGCTTGCGCCCTGCAGCTCAAGGGCCTTCGCGCCGAGCTGCGAGAGCGCAGCGATGGCGGTGCGGAGGCGATGGCGGCACTCGAGCAGGCCAACAACGCGCTCGATGCCCTGAACGTCGCGCTGGCCGAAACCCGCCGCACGGCCAATGCCATCGCGCAGCAGCAGACGACAGATGCGGCCGTGGAGCAGCAACGCTACCTGAACATCGCACGCGAGTTTTCGCAAGCTGGTGACCGGATGGATGACCTGCGCCGCGAGACGGCCCAACAACTCGGTGCCAACCGCGAGGGCATCGAGCACCGCCTGGACAAGGTGCGCGAGACGGTCGATGCCCAGCTGGGTGCTATCCGCAAAGATAACAACGTGCAACTCGATCAGATGCGCGCGACGGTGGACGAGAAGCTCTCCCGCACGCTCAACGATCGCCTGTCGGCATCGTTTAAGCAGGTGAGCGACCAGCTCGAGGCCGTGTACAAGGGCCTGGGCGACATGCAGTCCATCGCCACCGGCGTGGGCGACCTTAAGCGCGTGCTGGGCAACGTAAAGGCGCGTGGCATTTTGGGCGAGGTGCAGCTGGGTGCAATCCTGGCGGACATCCTTACGCCCGACCAGTATCTGGAAAACGTCGCCACCAAGCCCGGCGCCTCGGAGCGCGTTGAGTTTGCCGTCAAGCTGCCGGTAGACGAGGGCGATCCCGTGCTGCTGCCGATCGACTCCAAATTCCCGGGTGACGCATATGAGCATCTGCTCGACGCCCAGGAGTCGGGTGACGCTGAGGCCGTCGCCGCTGCGCGCAAGACGCTCGACGCCATGGTCAAGCGCGAGGCCAAGGATATCTGCGAAAAGTACCTGAGTGTGCCGGCAACGACCAACTTTGGCATTATGTTCGTGCCGTTTGAGGGGCTGTACGCCGAGGTTGTCAGTCGTCCGGGACTTATCGAGACCCTGGGTCGCGACTATCACGTCAACGTTGCCGGCCCTAGCACCATGGCGGCTATCCTCAACAGCCTGCAGATGAGCTACCAAACGTTTAGGCTGCAAAAACGCACCGATGACGTGCTGCGCGTGCTTTCTGCCGTCAAGGCCGAGCTGCCGCGCTATCAGGCGGCGCTGCGCCGCGCCCAGCAGCAAATCGAGACCGCGGGAAAGACGGTCGAGGGCATCATCACCACGCGCACCAACGTCATGGAGCGCAAACTCAAGGACATCGACGCGCTGGAAGACGCCGACCAAGCTGATGAGATCTTGGGACTCACGCCCGCGGGCCTTCTCACAGACCAAGAAGACGAGGAATAATCACAACAAGACGGTGGGGCACCGGCGCAAACGCGGGCGCCCCGCTGCTTTTCGCATCGTGCTTGCCTGAAGTGCGCTTTAGTATGCAACAATGACGTTTAGCCCCGCCATATGTGAAAGGAAGCCCATGTCACAGAGAAGCACCAGTCCGCTCAAACGCTCAACCGTGCGCCGCACGCTACAGCGTTTCTGGGACGTCACGCGCACGCAGCCGCTGATCGTCTTTCTCTCGGTGCTCTCGTCGGCGGGCTACATCTTTTTGCTCACGTTTGCCAACACCTACGTGATGGCGCTTATCGTCGACCGCGTCCAGGCCGGCCCCGTGGCGGGCGACCGGGTGTTTGAGGTCTTTGGCCTCTACATTCTGGCGCTCGTGCTCGTTAACCTAGTGGGCCAAATCCTCTCCAAGCTGCAGGACTACACCGTCTACAAGCTCGAGATTGCGGGTAACTATCACCTGGCGCGCTTGTGCTTCGACACGCTCTCCAATCAATCCATGACATTCCACACCAGCCGTTTTGGTGGATCGCTTGTGAGCCAGACGAGCCGTTTTATGAGCGGCTACACGGGGCTGGTGGACGTGACGGTGTATTCGCTCATTCCCACTATCACCTCGGTTGTCTGCACGGTGGCGGCGCTCGCTCCGGTGGTGCCGACGTTTACCGTGATCCTGGTGGGCATTATGGTCGTCTACATTGCGTTTGTCTGGCTCATGTATAAGCGCATCATGCCGCTTTCGGCCGCGACGTCCGCCGCGCAGAACAAGCTGTCGGGCGTGCTTTCCGACGCGGTCACGAACATCCTGGCCGTCAAGACCTGCGGACGCGAAGACTTTGAGCGCGACCTGTTCGATAGCGCCGACCGCGCCGCGCGCGACGCCGAGACGGTTTCGATGCACGCCATGATGCAGCGTAACTTTACGACCTCGGGCCTTATCGTCATCACCATGGCCGTGGTGAGCGTGTTCGTCGCGGGCGGCAACGCGTGGTTTGGCATCTCTGCCGGCGCGCTCGTCATGATCTTTACCTATACGTACAACCTCACCATGCGTCTGAACTACGTAAGCTCCATGATGCAGCGCATCAACCGCGCGCTGGGCGATGCGGCCGAGATGACGCGCGTGCTGGACGAGCCGCGTCTGGTGGCAGACGACGAGAACGCTCCCGAGCTCAAGGTGGGCGAGGGCGCGATTGATTTTGAGCACCTGAGCTTTGCATACCGCGACGCCGCGGCGGGCGAGAGCGTGTTCGACGACCTGACGCTCCATGTGGCGGCGGGTCAGCGCGTGGGCCTGGTGGGCAAATCGGGCTCGGGCAAGACGACGCTCACCAAGTTGCTGCTACGCCTGGACGACGTACAGGGCGGTCGCGTACTCGTGGACGGTCAGGATGTCTCGCGCTGCACGCAGCAGAGCCTGCGTCGCCAGGTTGCCTACGTGCCGCAGGAGGCGCTGCTGTTTCACCGCTCCATTCGCGAGAACATCGCCTACGGCCGCCCCGACGCCACCGACGAACAGATCCGCGAGGCGGCCCGCTTGGCCAATGCCCTGGAGTTTATCGACCGCCTGCCCCGGGGCATTGACACCATGGTGGGCGAGCGCGGCGTTAAGCTTTCGGGCGGCCAACGCCAGCGCGTGGCCATCGCCCGTGCCATCCTCACCGACGCGCCGATTCTGGTGCTCGACGAGGCGACCTCTGCCCTGGACAGTGAGTCCGAGGCGCTGGTGCAGGAGGCGCTTGAGAACCTGATGCGCGGCCGCACCTCTATTGTGGTGGCACATCGCCTGTCCACCGTGGCGGCGCTCGACCGCATCGTGGTGCTGGCGGACGGCGAGATTGTCGAGGACGGTACGCATGCGCAGCTTGTTGAGGCAGGCGGCGAGTACGCAAGCTTGTGGGGCCGCCAGACCGGCGCATTTTTGGAGGCGTAAAGACCCCATACGTGGGACAATCGTGCCCATAGGTAAGTTATGCCGCCAATCCGAGGAGTCGTTATGCCACGCGAGACCAATGCCGCCAAACGCGAGCGCGCCGTTGAGGTGTGCGAGCGCCTCAACCGTCGCTATGGCCCGGTTGAGTGTTTTTTGGACCACGAGAATCCCTATAGGCTGCTCATAGCGGTGTTGCTCTCGGCGCAGACGACCGACGCGCAGGTCAACAAGGTGACGCCAAAGCTGTTTTCCCAGTGGCCCACGCCCGAGGCCATGGCGGGGGCGAGCGTTGCCGATGTGGCAGATACCATTAAGTCGCTCGGCTTTTATAAGAGCAAGGCCAAGCACGCCGTGGAGGCCGCGCAGATGATCGTCGCCGATTACGGTGGCGAGGTGCCGGCCGACATGAAGGAGCTTGTCAAGCTGCCGGGCGTTGGGCGCAAGACGGCGAACATCGTGCTCAACGTGGGGTTTGGCATTGTCGAGGGCATCGCGGTCGATACGCACGTCAACCGCATCGCGCACCGTCTGATGCTGAGTCCCAAGACGCACGCCAAAGAGCCGCTCAAGACCGAGCAGGATCTGCTCAAGATCTTGCCGCACGAGTATTGGGAATCGGTCAACCACCAGTGGATCACCTTTGGCCGCGAGATCTGCGATGCCCGCAAACCCAAGTGCGACGAGTGCCCGCTGGCAGACCTTTGCCCGAGCATGCGCGTTTTGGGGTAGCTGTTTGGCGTGCGCTGGCGTGTTCACCTCATGCGCTACCATGATAATCAATACTCTTTTGACGCACGACCCGCCGAGCTTGCCCCGGCGGGCTTTTGGCGTTGCGATGCCGGAGGAACAGCATGCTCATTCACCGTATAGCCGCGCAGCTCTACACTGCCGAGGCCTTGCAGACCGTCGAGGCCGGGCTCGACGCCGGCGAGGATGTGACGCTGGCCGTGTCGCAGTCGGGCCGCACGCTTATGGCGGCTGCTCAGTTTGCGCGCCGCCCGCGCCCTACGGTCTACATTGTGAGCGGCGAGGACGCGGCCGATCGCGCCGCGCGCAGCCTGGCCGCCTACGTGGGCCTGGCGCACGTGTGCCGCTTTCCCGAGCGCAAGGACTATCCGTGGCGCGAGCAGGCACCCGACGATGCCGTGGTGGCGCAGCGCTGCGAGGCTCTGGGGCGTATCGTGCGCGGGGACAACTGCATCATGGTTGCCTCGGCCCGCGCGCTGCTGCGTTGCGTGCCGCCAGTCGAGAGCTGCTACTGGGAGTCCACGACCTTTGCGGTGGGCGAGGAGATTCCTTTTGACGAAGTGCCGCAGCGCCTGGTGGGCATGGGCTATACCAATGCCGGCGCCGCCGACGCACCCGGCCTGTTCCGCGTGCACGGCGACACCGTCGAGGTATTCCCCGCACAAGAGAAAGCGCCCGTGCGCATTGAGTTTTTTGGCGACGAAATTGATCGCATTCGCCGTATGGTGAGCTCCACGGGCCAAACCATCGGCAACGAGGACAGCATCGAGATCTTCCCGTGCCGCGAGTTGGCGCTTACCGACGAAGCCGTTCACAACATGCACGTGGCGCTCTATCGCGCAAGCCAGAGCGACAGCAAGCTGGCGGCGCTGCTCGAGATGGTTGATGCGCGCATCGTCACACCCGAGCTCGATCGCTTTTTGCCGGTGATGTACGGCCAGACCGTGAGCCCGTTGGCGCACGTGAGCGGCAAGGCGCTTGTGGTTCTGTCCGAGCCGCGCTCGCTGTTCGACGACTGCCTGCGTGCCTACGAGGATATCGAGGCGCGCGCCGGCGAGGCGGGGATTGACCGCTTGGACGGCCTGTACGTGCGCGCCCAGCAGCTCGACTTTGGTGCTCAGCAGCGCCTGAACTACGTGAGTCTGATCCGCGCCGGCGGTGCGGTTACGGCAGAGCTCAAGATTGAGCAGCCGGCTATCGCAGGCTCGGACAACCGCTTTATGACGCGCGTTCAGGAAGTCGTGGGCAAGCGCTATGCCTGCGTGTTTGCCATTCCCGACCGCGGAGCGCGCGAGTCGATGGAGCTCACCTTTGGCGACGAGGGCATTACCTTTGAGGAGTCGCTGACGGCCGCCCCCGAAAACGCCGGTGTTATTGGCGAGCGCGTACGCGTGGCAGCGGCAGATTCTGCCGACCGTGCTGCCCGCCAGGATGCTCATGCTGCAATTCGCGAGCGCAAGGCCGACGCGCTCAACGCCCGCTCGCTCGAGGCGGGCGCCGCCCAGGCTGCCGCCGGTGCTGCCGTACCCACCATCTCGCGCGGACGCGTGACCTTTGTGGATGCTGCCCTGCCGCAGGGCGTGGTGGTGCCCGATGCCAACCTAGCCGTGTTCTCGATCGCCGATCTCAATGCCCGCATGGACGCCAACCGCGCGCGCAGCCGTCGCAAGGTGGACATTACGCAGATCACGTTTCCGTTTAAGCCGGGCGACTACGTGGTGCACGCTACCCACGGCATCGCGCTCTTTAGCGAGATTGCGCGCCAGGAAGTGGGCGGCAAGGAGCGCGACTACTTTTTGCTGGAATATGCCGACGGCGACAAGCTCTACGTGCCGCTCGAGCAGGTCGACCGCATCACGCGCTATGTTGGTCCCGACGGCGACAAGCCGCGCCTGACTAGACTCAACACCGCCGACTGGACGCGTGCCACCAACAAGGCGCGCAAGAACGCCAAAAAGCTGGCGTTTGACCTGGTCGATCTGTATACGCGCCGCTCGGCGATTACCGGTATCGCCTGCCCGCCCGACACGCCCGAGCAGATCGAGATGGAGGAGAGCTTTCCTTACGACGAGACGCGCGACCAGCTGGAGGCCATCGCCGACATTAAGGCCGACATGGAGGCGCCCAAGCCCATGGACCGCCTGCTGTGCGGCGACGTGGGCTTTGGCAAGACCGAGGTTGCCCTGCGCGCGGCGTTTAAGTGCGTGGACTCCGGCCGTCAGGTCATGGTGCTCTGCCCCACGACCATTCTGGCCCAACAGCACTACGAGACCTTCTTTGAGCGCTTTGCCCCGTTTGGCCTCGAGGTCGAGGTGCTCAGCCGCTTTCGCACGCCGGCGCAGCAAAAGCGCGCGCTCAAGGCGTTTGCCGAGGGCACGATCGACGTGCTCATCGGCACGCATCGTTTGCTTTCGGCCGATGTGAACCCCAAGAACCTGGGTTTGGTGATCATCGACGAGGAGCAGCGCTTTGGCGTGCAGCACAAGGAGCAGCTCAAAAACCTGCGCGAGCAGATTGACGTGCTCACGCTTTCGGCCACGCCTATTCCGCGAACCATGCAGATGGCCACGAGCGGTGTGCGCGACATGAGCCTGATCACCACGCCACCGACCGGGCGCCGCCTCGTGATCGTGCACGTGGGGGAGTACGACCCCGACGTGGTGAGCGCGGCGATTCGCCTGGAGGTGGGCCGCGGCGGCCAGGTGTACTACGTGTCCAACCGCGTCAAGACCATCGACGACGCCGTGGCACGCGTGCACGAGGCCGCGCCCGAGGCGCGCGTGGGCGTGGCGCACGGCAAGATGAGCCCTCGCGAGGTCGAGGACGTGATGATCGAGTTCGCGACCAAAAAGATCGACGTGCTCATCGCCACGACCATCGTGGAGAGCGGCATAGACAACGCGACCGCCAACACGCTCATCATCGAGGATTCGCAGCGCTTGGGCCTGGCACAGCTCTACCAGCTCAAGGGCCGCGTGGGCCGTTCTGCCACGCAAGCCTACGCGTACTTTATGTTCCCGGGCGAGCTGCCGCTCACCGAGGAGGCTACGGCACGCCTGACCGCACTCTCCGAGTTCCAGGACCTGGGCAGCGGCATGCGCATCGCCATGCGCGACCTGGAGATTCGCGGCGCCGGCTCGCTCATGGGCGCCGAGCAGCACGGCAACCTGTCGAGCGTGGGCTTTGACCTGTTTACGCAGATGCTGGGCCAGGCCGTGGCCGAGGCGCGCGGCGACGACGATGCCGGTGTGGAGGCGGCGAGCGTGGGTATTAACCTGCCGGCCGACTACTTCTTGTCCGAGGAGTACCTGCCGGCGGTGGATCAGCGCGTGCTCGTATACCGTAAGCTTGCGGCGGCCGGGGACCTGGAGAGCATCGACGAGGTGCAGGAAGAGACCGAGGCCGCGCATGGCGAGCTGCCGTTGGCGGGACTCAACCTGTTCAATCGCGCGCGAATCCGCATTCGCGGCGAGCGCCTGGGGCTCGAGAGCGTTACGCTCAGCGGCGGTCGCATCACGTTTTTGGGCGTCGACGTTCCCAAGAAGGTGGCCTATGAGCTTAAGACCCGCTATGGCGCGGTGAACTTCCCCAAGAGCCGCAAACTGTCGGTGCCCTACAAGGCGGGCGCCGGCGCGGGCAGCGGCCTGGGTCGCGGTCTCGACGCCAACGACGGCACCGGCCCCGTGGCCGCGGCACTCATGCTGCTGCAGCAGCTGGGCACGTCCGACGATGACTAACGGGTCGACGTTGTAAACGCCCCATTTGGGCAATCTGGTTCCATCGAAAGGAAAGCATGTTCGGGTACATTTATAAGAAAGATGCCGCTGCTATCGCGGTTATCCTTGCCCTCTGCCTGGGCGTGGGCAGTTTCTTCGATTATCAGATCTCGAGCGCGCTGTTCAACATCGGCAGTATGTACGGCCGCTTTATCGAGGCGGCCGGCGAGCTGCCGTTTGAGCTGACGGCGAGCGTCGCGGGCGTTATGCTCGTGCGCGCGGTGCGTCCCGACTCCAGGGGGAGCAAATGGCTCGCCGTGCTCGGCATCCTCGTCAATGTTGGCCTGACCGGCTACGAGATCGTTTCGTCCCTGAGGGTTGGCGGCAAACTCATCGTGGCTCAGTTGGTGCTGACGTTTGTGCTGGCCATCGTCGCCAACCTTATCGTCTATCGCCTCACGCGCACGACCGAGCCCGACGAGCTCACACGCTGGGCGCTCATGGTGCTTGCCGTGTGGGTCGCTCAGGCCATCATCCTCAACGTGATCGTCAAGCCACTGTGGTCGCGCCCGCGCATGCGCGTGATCGAGGTGACGCCGGGGCTCGAGTTTCAGCCGTGGTGGGTGATCGGCAACCCCGACACGCGGGCCTATATTGCCGCCGGTGTAGTCAAGGACGGCTTTAAGTCGTTTGCGAGCGGACACGCGGCGCACGCGGCAATCGGCCTTATGCTCGCCGGGCTTCCCGCAGCGGCCTTTAAGGAAAAGCCGTCGCGCCGTCGTGTGGTCTTTTGGACGGCGGCTGTGGTTGTGGCGTTCGTCGCGTTTGGCCGCATCGTGGTCGGAGCGCACTTTTTGAGTGATGTGAGCTGCGGTTTTGCCCTGGTGCTGGCACTTGAGTGCCTTGCCGCGCGCATTGCCTATCCCAGCGGCGTACAATAGCTCCGTTTGAATCATCTGGCCGATACCCGGTAAGAGAGGATTGCCATGCTCGCGTTTAACAACGATTATTCCCACGGCGCACACCCGGCGGTGCTGCAGGCGCTCGTCGACACCAATATGGAGCCGCAGCCCGGATACGGTACCGATGCACATACCGAGCGTGCCAAGCAGCTTATCCGCGAGGCCTGTCAGGCCCCCGATGCCGACGTGTTTTTTCTGGTGGGCGGCACGCAGGCCAACGCGACGGTGATCGACATGCTGCTCGCGCCGTACGAGGGCGTCGTTGCTGCCGAGACCGGCCACGTCGCCTGCCACGAGGCGGGCGCCATCGAGTTTGGCGGCCACAAGGTGCTCACCATCCCCGGCTACGAGGGCAAGATGCACGCCGAGGACCTTGAGAACTATATCCAGGTGTTCTACGAAAACGAGAGCTACGAGCACACGGTGTTCCCGGGTGCCGTGTACGTGAGCCTATCGACCGAGTACGGCACGCTGTACTCCAAGGCCGAGCTCGCGGCGATTCACGCAGTGTGCCAGAAGCGCGAGATTCCGCTGTTTGTGGATGGCGCCCGCCTGGCCTATGCGCTGGCGGCCGATGAGTGCGACGTTACCCTGCCCGAGCTGGCGCAGCTGTGCGACGTGTTCTACATCGGCGGTACCAAGTGCGGCGCGCTCTGCGGAGAGGCTGTGGTGTTCTGCGGTATGCACGCCCCGGCGCATCCCATTCCGCGTATTAAGCAGCATGGCGCGCTGCTTGCCAAAGGCCGCCTGACGGGTGTGCAGTTTGAGGCGCTCTTTACCGACGGCCTGTATTTTGAGATTGGTCGCCAGGCGATCGAGACCGCTCAGGCGCTGCGTCGCGTGCTGCACGAGCGCGGCTACCAGTTCTTTTTGGAGACGCCGACCAACCAGCAGTTTGTGATTCTGCCCAACGAGGACATGGCCCGCATTCGCGAGCATGCCTCGATTGAGTACTGGGAAAAGTACGACGAGACCCACACGGTGGTGCGCTTTTGCACCAGCTGGGCCACGACGCAGGAGGACATCGACGCGTTGGCGGCTGTCCTGTAGCCTGATGTAGTGACAAGGGGCTGCCCTGCGCCTGAGCTTGGCGCAGGGCAGCCTTTGTTTTTGAGGGGGAAGGGTTGTATGACCGAAATGTCCGAGCCGACGATTCGCCTGGCGACGCCCGACGATGCGCCGGCGTTGCTTGCCATCTATGAGCCGTATGTGCGCCAGACGGCGATTACCTGCGAATACGAGGTGCCGAGCGTTGAGGAGTTCGCCGGGCGTATCGAGCTTACGCTCAAGCGCTACCCGTATTTGGTGATGGAGCTGGACGGGCGTCCGGTAGGCTATGCCTATGTGAGTCCGCTCAACAGCCGCGAGGCATACGACTGGTCGGTCGAGACGTCGATCTACCTGGCGCGCGATGTGCGCCACGGCGGGCTGGGCCGCAAGCTGCACGATGCGCTCAAGCAATGCCTGATCGCGATGGGCATCACCAACATGTGCGCGCTCATCGCCGTGCCGCACGACAAGGACGACGAGTACCTGACGCACAACAGTCAGGATTTCCATGCCCATATGGGATATCGCCTGGTGGGCACCTTCGATCGCTGCGCCCAAAAGTTCGGTCGCTGGTACGACATGTGTTGGATGGAGTTGGTCCTAGCCGAGCGCACGCCCAACCAACCCAAACCAACCTGGTTCCCCGACCTCCCCAAACCTACCATTTAGGGACAGGTTTATTTTGGCAGGTTAGCCGATGGGTTCGGTGTATTTGGCGCGGTCGGTGCGTTGGATGCGCTTGGAGACATGGAGCGGTCGGCCGTCGGTGTCGTAGACGTAGTCGGTGATCAGGATCAGCGCCTGTCCGCGCTCAACGTTGAGCAAAAACGCCTCGTTTTGCGAGGCGTAGCACACCTCAAAGGTCTTATGCCCCTGTGCCGGTGCGCGATGGAACTCCTGTCGCAGCGTGGCGTAGAGCGAACCGTTGATATCGCGATCGATGAGCGTCTCGAAGCTTGGCGGCAGGTAGGTGGTCTCCAGGCACAGCGGCGCGTCGTCCAGGTAGCGCAGGCGGACAAGTTTGACGAGCTTGCTGCCCACAGCGGCGTCAAAGAACTTAGCTATGCTGCCGGCCGCCTTGGCAAAGCCCGAGTCCACGGTGCGCGTGGTGGGCTTCATGCCCTGGCCTTCGACCTGCTTGGTATAGCTCGAAAACACCAGGTTGTTCTCGTGGAGCGCGGGCGTGTCGGCCACAAAGGCGCCACGCCCGCGCTCGGTGCGCACCAGGCCCTCATCAACGAGCACCTTAAGGGCGTGGCGTACGGTGCTGCGTGACAGCCCCGATTCGTCCATGAGTTCCATCTCGGACGGCAGCTTGTCTCCGCGCGCATACGTGCCGGCAGCGATGCGATCGCGCAGCGTGCCCGCCAAGCGCTCGTATTGGGTCAGTTTCTTTTTAGATGTGACGCCCATATTGCCAACCTATATCTAACCTGTATGCTTACCTAAGCAAGCATGTATTTAATAAAACAATAAAACTGCTGGTATCGAGCTACCGAAAACCACAGCAGCAAAATTTCTAAGACAAATATAGCATACAACTAGTCGACATAACCAAAACATGTATGTAACTTGTATGCCTGTGATGAGCATCAAACGAGAAGAAAGGCTGATGCACGATGACCACTCAGGAACAGGTTAAGGATGTCGTCTCCCAGGTTTTGGCCGACAAGGCAGACAAGGGCGGCATCAAGCGCGTCGTGTGGATTGGCGCCGGCGGATCCAACGGCGGTAACTATCCTGCCCAGTACTTTATGGAGCACGAGGCCACGCAGGTCGTGAGCTCCAGCTACACCAGCAACGAGTTCGTGCACGCCACCCCTGCCTACGTTAACGAGAACACCTTAGCCGTCGTCGTGTCCATGCGCGGCACCAAGGAGACTATCGTCGCCGCCCAGGTCGCCAAGGACCACGGCGCCAGCACCATCGCCATCTATGTTGACGAATCCGCCCTCACTGAGGTCTGCGACTACAAGATTCAGTACGACAGCCTGGCCGTCGACGAGTCCTGCATGGGCCGCACCAACTCCGCCGTCGTGACCATGATCGCCATGGAGCTCACGCAGCAGACCGAAGGCTATGCCGAGTACGAGACCGCTATGGCCGCTTTCGACTTGGTCGACCCCATCTATCGCAAGGCCGTCGAGTACACCCGTCCGCTTGCTACCAAGTGGGCCGAGCAGAACGCCGACAAGCCCTGCATCAACGTGATGGCTCAAGGTCCGCTCTTTGGTGCCGCCTACGTCTTTAGCATCTGCAACGTGCAGGAGATGCTACAGATCGACTCCTGCACCATCAACACCTGCGACTTCTTCCATGGCCCCTTCGAGATCCTGGACAAGCGCACTTCGCTGTTCCAGCTCATCAGCGTCGGCCGCAGCCGCTGCAACGACGAGCGCGGCATCCGCTTCGTCAACCAGTACGGTGGCGAGCGCGTCTATCAGCTCGACGCCAAGGAGCTCGGCCTCAACGACATCAAGGACAGCGTGAGCGAATACTTCAACCACCTGATCTTCGCACCGATCCTCAACAACGTGTACATGCGTGCACTCTCTGCCGTCACCCACAAGGACTATATGACGCGCCGCTACATGTGGAAGCTCGACTACTAGGAGTTACGCGGTTTTGCCAAACCGCGTAACGGCTCGACGATGCAAACCCGCCAGAGCGGCAATCTGCCTTTCAACTTCGGCGGCATGACCAGAAGGTCAATGCCGCTTCGCTTCAAGGCACCTTGCTCGCTCTGGCGGGTTTTCGCTGACGTTGCCAAAGCATCGGAGTCGCCTTGGTTCAGATGTGGCAGTTGAGGACGTTCCCTTTCTGCCGGCAGTTGGGGACAGTCCTAGTCGTTGGGTAGTCATTGGGGACGTACTTAAACGACTAGTCATTGGGGACGTTCCTGAATGACTAGTCATTTAAGTACGTCCCCAATGAGTATGTGGGGGAGCAGATTTTTCCGTTCGGCGATTTGTGGCTTGAAAAATGTATATAACGACTATAACGTAGTATGAAACATATTGGAAACAATACCGAGGAGGCTGCGTTGAAGAAAAGCAATCTGGGCTATGTGCTGGTGCTGATCGCCGCGCTTATGTGGGGCAGCATCGGAATCTTTGTAAACGGCATCTCGGCCATGGGCGTTTCGTCCCAGAGCATGGCTGCCTTTCGCTTGTTGGTCGGAGCGCTTATCTTGGCGCCGGTCCTGATGTTTATGGGCTGCCGCCCGGGTGAGGGGTCTACCGTGGCTCAGGGTCCGCTGGCCCTGTTCAAGGCAAGCCCTAAAGAGCTTGTTCCCTGCGCGCTTGTCGGTATCGTCGGTTTGGCCGCCGCCAACACCTGCTATTACGAGTGCATGGGCGAGGTGGGCATGTCCACGGCCTCGGTGCTGCTCTACACCTCGCCGGTGTTTGGCGTCATGCTCGGCCGCATGCTTTATCGCGAGGACGTGACCCCTAACAAGCTCGTTGCCATTGTCTTTAACATCGTTGGCTGTGTACTTGCAGTGACCAATGGCGACCTTTCCGGTTTTCATTTTTCGGTTTGGGGCGTCACGTCGGGTGTGATTGCAGGCCTTTGTGGTGCGTCGCTCGCGGTGTTTAGCCGAATAGCAACCAAGACGGTCCACCCGCTGGCTGTCACGTTTTGGGGCTTTGTTTTTGGCGGTGCGGTTATGGCAGCTATCGCGGCTCCGTGGCCGGATGTCGCCGCGGCAATGTCGCCACAGCTGCTGCTGCTGTTCCTTGGCTTTGGACTCATCCCCACAGCCGTGGCTTACATCTTATATATGCAGGGTCTGTCCATGGGGCTCGAGACGTCGAAAGTTCCCGTCGTAATGTCATTCGAGACAGTTGTCACCGTACTGCTGGGCATTGGTGTCTACGCCGAGCCCGCCGGCGCGATCAAGGTCCTGGGCATCGTGCTGGTGCTCGCGTCCATCCTGATCATGAATACCGACTTTTCCAAGCTGCGCAACAGTGTGTTTGTCGGCCATGTCATTGAGAGCATGACCTTTAAGCCCAACGCGTGGTGGACGGAGAAATCGCAGGACATGGATCTGTTTAAGGAACGCACCGGCATCGCGCTGGAGCCCACCGTACAGGAAAGTCCCTGGTACTTCGTGCGATAGGGAATTGCGTGCGGCATCCGACCTGGGGTTATCCAGCCAGTGTCCGCTTATCCAGCCCCAACGTTTCGAGTACGTTAAACCCGTAAACGGTCGATTTTTAACCGCGAACGGTCTTTATACTAATCATCAATATAAGTAGCGTATAAGACGTTATAATGACCATAACGAGAAGGAGGAGGCAAGATGAATCAGATCATTCTCGCATCTCATGGCGGCCTGGCCGCAGGCGCCAAAGACACGCTCGAGATGGTTCTCGGCGACGTGTCGAACGTCCACGTCGTGTCGCTTGCTCGTGACGACAAGGAGCCCATCACCAATAAGGTGGACGCCATGATCGCCACGTTCAACGCGGACGACACCGTCTATGTGCTGACCGATATGCTCGGCAGCTCGGTCAACAACAGCATGGTCGAGCTTTCCAAGAACGGCACGAAGTTCACGGTTGTCAGCGGTTTCAACATCCCGCTGGCGCTCACGCTCGCTATGAGCCCCGCCCCCGTCAAGGGCACCGAGCTCGCGGCCCTCATCAACGAGGCCCGCACTGGTCTGACCAACCCCAACGCACCGGTCGAGGCCGTCGCGGCTCCCGCCAAGAAGGCCAAGGCGTCCCGTCACAGCTCCGGTCCCGCCAAGATCGTCCTCGCACGTCTTGACTACCGTCTGCTGCACGGTCAGGTCGTCTTTACCTGGACCACCAAGGTTCAGGCTGAGCGCATCATCGTCGTCGACAACGCTGCCGCCAACGATGACATCAAGAAGGGCGCTCTTAAGCTGGCCAAGCCCCAGGGCGTGCGCCTGAACGTCTTCACCGTCGAGCGTGCCCTCGCCAAGATGGACAAGCTCAACACCCTCGGCGAGCGCGTCATGTTCGTCTTTGGCAACACTGCCGAGATGCTGCAGTTCTGCCAGGGCTACAAGCTCGACGCCATCAACCTGGGCGCTACCGCCAACCACGACGGTGCCGATCAGGTCGGCGGCAAGGACAGCTCCGTCTTCTTCGACGCCACGCAGAAGGCCGACATCAACCAGCTGCTCGACATGGGCATCAAGCTCTATGTCCAGCAGACCCCCACGTATCAGAGCGTCGACATCGACGCCAAGCTGTAGTCAACCAGGCTTTTGCCTGACTGAAAGGAGAAGGGTATGAATACGTTCATCAGTGCGGTGCTCGTCGGCCTCGTCGGCGTGTTCTGCATGTGGGACTCCCGCCTGCTCGGTCGTCTTAACTTCGAGCAGCCCCTCGTTGGCGCTACGCTCGTCGGTCTGCTGCTGGGCGATGTGCCCACCGGCCTTGCCGTCGGTGCCGCCGTCGAGCTCGTGTCCATGGGCCTGGTGCAGGTCGGTGCTGCCGTTCCGCCCGATATGGTCCTGGGCGGCATCGTGGCCGCTGCCTTTGCGTGCCTGACCGATGCTTCCGCCGAGACTGCCATGACGATCGCCATCCCGGTCGCCGTCCTGGGTCAGCTCCTCGGCATCGTGTTCCGTTCCATCATCGCCGCCCTCACCCATGTGGCAGATAGCGCGATCGATAACGGAAAGTTCAAGACTGCCTACCGTATGCACATCTGCGTCGGCACTGGTCTGTACGCCGTCATGTACTTCCTGCCGATCTTCCTCGCCGTCTTTGTTGGCACCGACCTGGTTCAGGCCATCGTCAACATGGTCCCCGAGTGGCTGTCCACTGGTCTTAACGTTTCGACCAAGATCATGACCGCCTACGGCTTGGCCCTGCTGCTCACCATGATGATCAAGAAGGGTATGACTCCGTTCCTGTTCATCGGCTTCCTGCTCGCCGCTTACCTCAACCTGTCCGTCATCGCGGTCGCTCTGATCGGTGTGTGCCTGGCTGTCGTCTTCATGGGCTTCAAGTTCAACGGTTCCCATGCAGCCGCCGGTGTCGATTCCGACTACGATCCGCTCGAAGACGACGAAGACTAAGGAGGAACACACTATGGCAACCGCAACCAAGGACGTGTCCCTGAACAAGAAGGTCAGCCAGTTCTTCTGGCGCTCCTGGGCCATCCAGGCCTCTTGGAACTACGAGCGTCAGATGAACATGGGCTTCCTCTATGGCATGGTTCCCACGCTCGATCGCCTCTATCCGGATGAGTCCGACCCCAAGCAGCTCGCTGCCAAGAAAGAGGCTTACCGCCGTCACATGGCGTTCTACAACTGCACTCCGCAGACGAGCGCTTTCGTCCTGGGCCTCGCCGCCTCCATGGAGGAGGAGTACGCCAAGGATCCCGAGAACTTCGATCCCGATTCGATCAACGCGGTCAAGACCTCCCTCATGGGCCCGCTTTCCGGTATTGGTGACTCCTTCTTCCAGGGCACCATCCGCGTTATCGCCTTTGGTCTGGGCGTTCAGCTGGCTCAGCAGGGCTCCATCATGGGCCCGATCCTGGCCATGCTCATCTCCATCGTGCCTTCCGTGCTGATCACGTGGTTCGCAGCCAAGATGGGCTATCAGGGCGGCCACGAGTACCTGAGCAAGCTTCAGGGCGGCGACCTCATGGAGAAGCTCATGTATGTCTGCGGCATCGTGGGTCTTATGTCCGTGGGCGGCATGATCGCAACGCTGATCGGCGCCACCACCCCGCTGCAGTTCGCTGACGGCACCGTCGTGATCCAGGACATCCTGGACGGCATGATGCCCCAGATGATTTCCCTTGGCCTCACCGGCCTTATGTACTGGCTCATCAAGAAGAACGTCAACACCGGTTGGCTTCTTGTGATCGCCATCGTGGGCGGCATCGCCCTCTCCGCGGTCGGCATCCTGGCCTAGTCGCGCCCAAGCGTCTAACCGTTTTTCCCGGGGAGCCTGCCTGGCATCCCATACCCCAGGCAGGCTTCCATCCCTAAATGTGTCAAAGGGACAGTCCCTATGTCACATCTTCAATGGGCCGGCGACTCGGTCCAAATCACGGTAATCCTGCGCACGTCCGGCAAAGTGGCGCCGCAAAAATCGAAAGGAATGTGTCAGATGTACGAGATCGACCTTAACCTCCCTAAGCAGATCGTCGCTGACGTCCTGTCCAACCACGAGATCCACAGCGTCGCCTTCGTTGGCTGCGGCGCTTCCATGTCCGACCTTTACCCCGCCAAGTACTTCCTGGCCAACAACACGGACAAGCTGAACGTTCAGATCTTCACCGCAAACGAGTTCAACTACGACACGCCCTCCTGGGTCAACGAGCACACCTTCGTGATCACCTGCTCCCTCGGTGGCTCCACGCCCGAGACCGTCGAGGCCAACAAGACCGCTAAGAAGCACAACTGCCCGGTCGTCTCTCTCACCAACAAGGCCGGCTCCGCTCTGACCGTCGACGCCGACCACGTCATCATCCACGGCTTCCACGCCAACTACGCTGCCAAGTGCGAGAAGCCCGGCTACGCCATCGCTCTTGCTCTCGAGATCCTTCAGCAGACCGAGGGCTATGACCACTACGAGGACATGATCACCGGCCTCACCAACGTCTTCGAGCTCTGCGAGAACGCCGCTCAGTCCGCCAAGGGTCTTGCCAAGCAGTTCGCTCAGGACTTCAAGGACGACAAGATGATCTACTTCATGGCTTCCGGTGCCTCCGAGAAGATGGCTTATTCTCACGCCGCCTTCCTGTTCACCGAGATGCAGTGGATCGACGCCGCTGCCTACAACACCGGTGAGTACTTCCATGGCCCGTTCGAGGTTTCCACCGAGGGTAAGCCCTACGTCTTCTTCATGTCCGATGGCGCTACCCGTCCGATGGACGCCCGCGCCCTCACCTTCCTTAAGCGCATGGGCGCCAAGGTCGCTGTGATCGACTCCAAGGACTACGGCCTGGCTGACGCCGTGCCCGCGAGCGTCGTCACCTACTTCAACCCGCTGCTGCACCTCGCCGTTATGCGTGAGTACGGCAACCAGATCGCCGAGGCCCGTCAGCATCCGCTGACCATGCGTCGCTACATGTGGAAGCTTTCCTACTAATCACAAGTAAGTAGACCTTACGGGTTGATTGAGAGGGGATGGGGTTTTCGCCCCGTCCCCTTTTTTGCTTTGGGGGGCGTGTTTGTCGCGCCGCAAACCCCAGATAAAACCTACCAAAATAAACCTGTCCCTTTTTGGCAGGTGGAAGGAGGAGCGTATGATCAAGGCAGTGCTGTTTGACATGGACGGCGTGCTGGTCGATACCGAGTGGTTCTACAACCGTCGCCGCGTGGCGTTTATGGAAGAGAAGGGGTTCCACTTTGACGAGATCCCCGACCTTTCGGGGTCTAACGAGCCGGCCATTTGGAAGTCGCTGGTACCCGACGATGTTGAGCTGCGTGAGCGCCTGCGCGTGGAGTACAAGCAGGTCTACAGCCCGCACCACCCCGTTCCGTATGCCGAGCTTCTCAACGAGCAGACGGAGCCGGTGATGCGTGAGCTGCATGAGCGCGGCGTGAAGTGTGCCATCGCGAGCTCGTCCTATCGCGAGCTGATCGACGAGCTGGTGGAGATTGCCGGCATCGCCGACGTGCTGGACTACACCATCAGCGGTCACGAGTGCAGTGCGTTTAAGCCCGACCCCGAGATCTACCAGCGTGCTATGGAGGCGCTGGGGGTGGAGCCTGCCGAGTGCCTGGTTATCGAGGATTCGCCTCTGGGCATCGAGGCTGGCAAGCGCTCTGGCGCCCGCGTCCTGGCGCTGCGTCCGCACGAGGGCGTCAACCTGGACCAGTCTGCCGCCGACGTTGTCATCGACAATCTGTGTGACATCCTACCTGCCATTTAGGGACAGGTTTATTTTGGCAGGTTTTATCTGGGCAAATGCCGAATTCGCCGTGAAGGGATCGCTCTCTTCACGGCGTTTTTCTTTTGAGCGGCCTCACGGTCCTTCTGATGGTTGTCGAGAGAGGGTGAATTGAGGCGCCCCCGCACGCTCCATGCTACAATCGCGGGCATGCCCCACAACTATATCTGCCTTCGAAAGGAGCCTGCGTGGCGGATGCCATCGATCAGCTCACGGACCGCGTGCTCGTACTCGGCCGCCTCACCATCGTCCGCCGTGCCATTACTGCCGTGGCAGTCACGGTCTCTGCCGTTCTCCAGACATTCCTGATCCAGGCGTTCATTTGGCCCGCTGACCTGCTTCCGAGTGGTCTTACCGGCGTCGCGGTCCTTCTCGATCGCGTTACCTCGCTAGGTGGCGTTCACATCGACATCTCGCTCGGTATGCTCGCACTCAACATCCCCGTGGCGCTCCTATGCTGGAACGGCATTAGCAAGCGCTTCGTCATCTTCTCGATGATGCAGGTCGTGCTCTCGTCGCTGTTCCTCAACGTTTTTCACTTCGCTCCATTTTTGGGCGACAAGATCATGCTCATCATTTTTGGCGGCGTGGTCTCGGGCCTGGGTGCTGCCATCGCGCTTAAGTCCGGCGCATCCACCGGCGGTACCGACTTTATCGCGTTGTGGGTCTCCAACCACACGGGCAAGACCATCTGGGGCGTCATCTTTGGCTTCAACTGCTTTATCCTGGCAATCTTTGGTTTTATGTTTGGCTGGGACAAGGCGGCGTATTCCATTGTGTTTCAGTTTATTTCGACCAAGACCATCGACAGTTTCTATCATCGCTACGATCGTGTGACGCTGCAGATCACGACGCGTAAGGCAGACGAGGTCATGACTGCCTACGTAAACCATTTTCAGCACGGCATTAGCTGCGCCGAGGTCGTCGGCGGATACAGCCGCGAGAAGATGTACCTGCTGCACACCGTTGTCTCGACCTACGAGAGCCAGGACATTATCAGGCTGGTATGCGAGGTTGATCCCGGCGCCGTGATCAACGTGTTCCACACGCTCAACTTTGTGGGCGGTTGGTGGGGCGGTCATGTCGACGAACCCATGCCCACGGCCGTTCCCGATCCCGACAAGCCCGCACGCATGGCCAGCAGGCAGGTGCGCCTCAGCGAACAGGACAGCCTGCAGCAGGACGACGGCAAGTAAGGTATTTGGCATTTTGCCGGCTCTGCTCAATCCTGTCCCTTTTTGGTAGGGAGGGTGTATCGTTTTATCGTTATGAGGTAACATAAAACTAGACGTTATATACGTATTTGTTATTCCGATATTTCGATAAGAGTGATTAGATATGCCTGCACCCAAAAATGCGCCGCTGTACCAGCAGATTTACGACGAAATCAAGGATTCGATCGAGAAGGGTGTTTATGCACCCAAGGAGCGTATCCCGTCCGAGCTTGAGCTTGCCGAGCAGTACGAGGTGAGCCGTATTACGGTGCGCCGCGCCGTAGAGGAGCTGTGTTCCGATGGCTATCTGGTTAAACAGCAAGGCCGTGGCACGTTTGTCTCCACGCCGCACATCAACCGCCAGTTTCATGCCTCGATGCTGCAGACGTTTACCGCGCTGTGTGCCGACAATGGCATGAAGGCCGGCGCGCATGTAATCGATCGCCAGATCGTTCCGGCGCGCCAAAACGAGATGGAGTTCTTTGGCCTGCAGAAGGATGCGCTGCTGCTGCATATCAAGCGCGTGCGTACGGCCGACGGCGAGCCCATCTTTGAGGAGAACATCTTTGTGCCCTTTGACGCCTACCGTGAGCTGTTGACGGCCGATCTTGAGGACAAGTCGATTTTTGCCGAGGTCGAGCGTGTTGGTGGAACGCCGATTGCCTCGGCTGGCTACCGCACGGTCGAGGCCGTTCGCGCCAATGCCGAGCAGGCGGCCGAGCTGGGCATCGCTCCGCACGATCCGCTGCTCAACCTGCGTGCCGGCTTTACCGGTCCCAATGGCGAGCCGGTTTTGCTCGGCAAGCAGTATTACGTGGGTAGCCGCTACGTCATGGTCATATAAGTTACGCGGTTTTACCAAACCGTGTAACGGCTCGACGCTACGCCTTTGGTTCCGCCGTTCTAACGAACGGCGGACCGGTCGACGCTGCAAACGCCCCTAAGCGGCAATCTGACGTTCAATCGTCGGTCGCGTACCGAAGTACGCTTCCCTCCTCTTTCACGTCACCTTGCTCGCTTAGGGGCGTTTTCGCTGACTTATGCTCAACCAGCGACGTTTCCGCGCTTGTCAAGAATGTCCCCAATGACTACCCACCGTTTTTGGCCTGTGTACGGGTTCAAAGTGGGAGATTATCCACGCTCGTTCCCATCGGATTACATTGCCCGTGGCCGGCAGCCGTGCGGCACCGGTCCGCGTGGCGGCGTATAATCGGCGGCAGATGACTTGGACGTTAGGAAACCATGACCGATAGCATGCAGAAGATGGCGCTCGATACGCTCGGCGCCTATTTTGGCTACACCTCGTTTCGCCCGGGGCAGGACCGCATGGTCGATGCGATCCTTGCCGGCCGCGATGCGCTGGGCGTTATGCCCACGGGCGCCGGCAAGTCCATTTGCTACCAGGTGCCCGCGCTCATGCTGTCCGGTATCACCTTTGTGGTGAGTCCGCTGCTGTCGCTTATGGAGGATCAGACCCGTGCATTGCTCGCGGCGGGTGCGCGACCCAGCTATCTCAACTCCAGTCTTACTCCGGCCCAGCAAAACACCGTGCTCAAGCGGGCGCGCGAGGGCCGCTACCAGCTTATGTACGTGGCGCCCGAGCGTCTGCTCGAGCCGCGCTTTTTAGCTTTTGCGCGGGAGGCCGCCGCCGGCATTGGCGTGCCACTCGTGGCCATCGACGAGGCTCACTGCGTAAGCCAGTGGGGCCAGGATTTCCGTCCCGCCTACCTGCAGATTCGCGAGTTCATCGATTCCCTGCCGCAGCGCCCCATCGTGGCGGCCTTTACCGCTACGGCGACCGAGCGCGTGCGCGCGGACATTCAGCAGATGCTCGGCCTGCAAAACCCCGCGACGGTGGTGACGGGCTTCGATCGCAAGAACCTCTACTTTGGCTGCGAGGAGATGGGCGACAAGGCCAAGGCCGCGTGGGTGCGCGACTATGTGATCGCACATTCGAGCGAAAGCGGCATCGTGTATTGCTCGACTCGCAAGACCGTCGATGCGCTGGCAAGCGAGCTTGCCGAGGCGCTGGGCTCCAGCGGCATTCGCGTTGGCCGCTACCATGCCGGCATGGGCAACGACGCCCGCCGGCAAAGCCAGCGCGCCTTTATCGACGACGATATCCAGGTAATGGTTGCCACCAACGCCTTTGGCATGGGTATCGACAAGCCCAACGTGCGTTACGTGATTCACAACAACGTGCCCGAGAGCATCGAGGCGTACTACCAGGAGGCGGGCCGCGCCGGCCGCGATGGCGACCCAGCCAGCTGCCATTTGCTGTGGAACGGCAATGATTTTCGTATGCGTCGCTTTTTGATCGATCGCGGCGATGTTGCCGACGAGGCGCTCGATGACGAGCAACGCGCGTGGGCGCTCCAGAATCGATACCGTCTGCTCAGCCAGATGGAGGGCTACTGCAATACCACCGGCTGCCTGCGCGAATACATGCTGCGCTACTTTGGCGACGAGGCTGCGGCCGAGCATACCGCCGCAGCCGGTGCTAGCGGTGCCGCCACGGACGACGCCGAGGGCTGCGGCAACTGTAGCAACTGCCTCACGCAGTTCGAGGTCGAGGACGTCACCGATATGGCCCGCGCCGCCGTGCGCTATGTGGCTACGCGTCCCATGCGTTTTGGCAAGTCGCTGATCGCCGACGTGCTCCACGGCGGCAACACCGAGCGCATTCGCCAGATGCATCTGGACGAGGACCGCGGCTACGGTGAGCTGTCGAGCGAATCGGTCGGGCGCATCAAGGACATCATCGGCCAGCTGTGCGGCCGCGGTTATTTGGCAACCTCACAGGGACAGTACCCGGTCGTGGGACTGGGCCCGCGTGCCGGCGAGGTCGAGGACGAGGCGTTTGCCTTTACCGTTAAGCGTCGTGCATCCAAGCGCAAGGCCTCGGCCCGCGCCCGCCGTGCGGTGGATCTGCTGCGCGAGGAGGCCGAGCTGGATCAGCGCCCGCGCGTGGGCGACGATGCCGATCTGTTCGAGCGCTTGCGGGCACTCCGCAAGGAGATTTCGACCGAGCTGGAGATGGCGCCGTACATGGTCTTCTCCGATAAGGCCCTGCGCGGTCTGTGCCGCCTGCGCCCTCAGACGCGCGACGAGCTTATCCGGGTCAACGGCATTGGTGAGAAAAAAGCCGACGCCTTTGGCGAGCAGTTTATGGCGGCGATTGAAGAGTTTGAATCCGAGCATGCACGGGATGGAGCGTAACGATGGTAGCCGATAGCAAGACCGACCGTACTGACGTGTCCGCCGTGCCGCTGTACCAGCAGGTTATGGACGACCTAAAGGGCGAGATCGCGCGCGGCGTGTACGCTGCCGGCTCGCGCATTCCTTCCGAGATGGAGCTCGCGAAGTCCTACGGCGTGGGGCGCATTACCGTGCGTCGCGCCATTGAGGAGTTGTCGCGCGCGGGATATCTCAACCGTCAGCAGGGGAGGGGCACGTTTGTGTGTGCGCCCAAGCTCAAGCGCAAGATTGTCCAGAAAGGCGACGTCCAGAGTTTTACCGAGGCCTGCGCTGCCAACGACATGGCGGCCGGAGCGCGCCTGGTGTCGCGCACGGTGGTTGCGGCGACGCGCGAGGACGCGGCGTTTTTTGGCGTGGAACCCGGCTGCGAGCTCATCGTGGTCGAGCGCGTGCGCACGGCCGATGGCGTGCCCGTCATGCTCGAGAACAACGCCTTTGTGCTGGCCGACCATCCCTATCTGCAGCAGCTTGCCGACGAGGACCTCACCGACAATTCGATTTTTGCGCTCGTTGCCGTGCATTCGGGCCGCGCACCGCTCAAGTCCGATCCCTGTACCGTGGAGATCGCGCTCGCCGATGCTCAGACGGCCCCGCTGTTGGAGGTGCCGGTCGGCGAGCCGCTCTTTTATATGGAGGCGTACTTTACCGATGCGGACGAGCGGCCCTTGCTGCTCGGGCGCCAAAAGATCGTGGGCTCGCGCTACGTGTTCGACATCTAACGTCCATAGATAGAACAATACAGAACAAGTTTGGTGAAATGAATTCACCTGCGACAGCTTGCGTGTTATAAATAGGACAACATAGAACGACCGCAGGTACGAGCTTTCGTCGCTCAAAGCCGCCACACAGGGAGGAACGTCACCGTGAACGCACACGATCTGGTTCAGGAAATTATCGAGCGCAAGGGTAAGATCGAGAATGTCTTTTGGATCGCCTGCGGCGGTTCGATGATTGACCTTATGCCGGCTAATGAGCTGCTCAAGCGCGAGGCAACCACGTTTACCTCGACGGTCTACACGGCGCGCGAGTTTTGCCTTATGGCCCCCAAGAGCCTAGGGCCGAAGTCACTCGTCATCGCCTGTAGCCACAGCGGTAACACGCAAGAGGTCGTCGACGGCTGCGAGATGGCGCTGGCCGCCGGTGCCGAGGTCGTGACTATGACTGACTACGCGGGCTCCAAGATCGATAACGGCAAGTGGACCACCTGGGTTTACCCGTGGGGCAAGGGCGAGTCGCAGGCCGAAGTTCCGCAGGGCATCGGCGCTCTGATCGCCGCCGAGCTGCTCGACCAGCAGGAGGGCTACGAGGCGCTCGCCGACATGTACGCCGGCCTTAAGCAGATGGACGCACTGCT
Source organism: Collinsella sp. SGI.184 (assembly GCF_050313415.1). Lineage (NCBI taxonomy): Bacteria > Bacillati > Actinomycetota > Coriobacteriia > Coriobacteriales > Coriobacteriaceae > Collinsella > Collinsella sp. SGI.184. The sequence goes on from NZ_JBNPLJ010000009.1 coordinate 42,627, forward strand.
GCCCGCTGCCCGCGAGAAGGTCAACGCCGAGCTGGGCGATCGCTTTGCCGAGCTCTGCCAGCAGCACAAGTTCTTCTATATCCTGGGCTCCGGCCCCAACTTTAGCCAGACCTACGCCATGGCCATCTGCTCGCTCATGGAGATGCAGTGGCAGCACTGCTGCTACATCCACTCCGGCGAGTATTTCCACGGTCCCTTCGAGGCTACCGAGCCCGGCGTGTTCTACTTTGTGCAGCTTGGCGCTGGCGAGTGCCGCCCCATGGAGGAGCGCGCACTGGCATTTCTCAACACGCACACCGATACAGTCATGGTGCTCGATGCGCTTGAGTACGGCGTGGGCGAGGTGCCCGCCAGCGTGCGTTCGTACCTGGAGCCGATCTTCTTCTATGCGATGAGCTGTGAGCTGCGCGCCGCCCGCGGCAAGGTATTTGACCACAGTCCCGAGGTTCGCCGCTACATGGGCGTCGAGCGGTACTAGGTAACGGGGAACGCGATTTTTCATGACGGGTCCTTCGCCAAGCGCGGGCTCCGTTTGCGTTACGGCGCCCCTTTCTGTTTGTCGAAAAACGAAGTCAAATACTTTTTCCGAGAAGTGAACGACCTATTTTGAACCCCCGAAGCATCGACATTTTTTGACGCCAAAACAGCAGGAAAATCTTAATGGAACTGCAGGAAATGGTCTCCACAAAGTGCCGATGCTTCGGGGGCTCGTTTTTGCTCGTTCACTTTTCGGGAAAAGTATTAGACCTAAATCTGCAAGCGTGTCGCGTGAGTCAAAAAACGGGCTGCGCCGGTGGGTTTCCGGCGCGGCCCGCTTTACATTGTGTCCGTATGAGTGAGTTGTCGCATCAACCGGCGGACTACTTGGCGTCGTAGGCCTCGGCGTCCCACCAGTCGAGCTGGGCGATGTTGTCGCGGATGTGCTGACAGCTCTTGTGGAAGCCCTCGAGCTCGTGCTCGGAAAGGTCGAGCGTGTAGACCTCCTCGACGCCCTCGGCGCCGATCACGCACGGCAGGGAGGTAAAGATGCCCTCCTCGCCATACTGGCCGGTCATAAGCGTAGAGGCCGAAAGCACGGCGTGCTCGTTGTGCAGCACGGCGGCGCAGACGCGCGCGGCGGAGTTGGCAACGGCGTACTCGGTGCACTGCTTGCCGGCGTAGGTCACATAGCCGCCCTTGCGTGCGAGCTCCTCGACCTCCATGTGGTCGAAGGCGTACTTGTCGGGGTTCTCGGCCTGAAGCTCGTTGAGGCTCTTGCCGGCGATGGTTGCGGCCTTAAAGGCGGCCAGCTGGCTAAAGCCATGCTCGCCGATCATGTAGGCGTCGATGGACTTGGGGCTCACCCCGACCTTCTTGGAGATCTCGGTGCGCAGGCGGGCAGAGTCCAGGCCACAGCCCGAGCCGATGATCTTCTTGGGATCGTAGCCGGTCAGGTGCCACAGCTCGGTGCACACGACGTCGCAGGGGTTGGAGATGCTCACGAAGATGCCGTCGAAGCCGGCATCGACGATGCGCTTGGCAAAGGTGCGGGCGGCGTCGGTGGTAAAGAACAGCTCGCCGTCGCGGTTGCCGGCGGCCAGTGCGACCTTGCCGGCGGCGTTGACGATGACGTCGCAGCAGGCCAGCTCCTCGTAGTGGTCGTAGCAGTTGACGATCTTGGTGTTGTACGGAACAAACGAAAGGGAGTCGCGCAGGTCTTGGACCTCGGACGTCACCTTTGCCTCGTTGATATCGCAGAGGTACAGCTCATCGGCAATGCCCTGCATGAGCAGGCTGTTGGCGACATGTGCTCCTACGTGGCCCTGGCCGACCACACCGATCTTACGCGTCTGGTACATATACGTATCCTTTCGGCCGAGTTTTTCGCATCGAACCATTGTAGCGTCCTGCTGCCACTTTGCTAGGCTAAAGCGCCGTAGATTTTTGGGACATGCCTTAATCTCTACTTTTGGAGTGATTTGGGCCGCTGACGGTGTCTCGGGGCGATGCACTCGCGCGGATGGGGCCGCTCGTTGTACCATAGCTGCAACTGACTCGTAAGGAGCATCCATGCCCATTCGCATCCCTGACGCCCTCCCTGCCGCCGCGCAGCTCGAGAGCGAGAACATCTTTGTCATGACCGAGTACCGCGCGCTGCACCAGGACATCCGTCCGCTGCGCGTGCTCATCCTCAACCTCATGCCCACCAAGATCGCCACCGAGACGCAGATCATGCGCAAGCTCTCCAACACGCCGCTGCAGGTAGAGGTGGACCTGCTACGCACCAAGACGCACGAGGCCACGCACGTGAGTGCCGGCCACCTGGAGACGTTCTACCGTACGTTCGACGACATCCGCGATATCCACTACGACGGCCTGATCATCACGGGCGCGCCGGTGGAGCAGATGCCGTTCGAGGAGGTCGACTACTGGCCCGAGCTCTGCCAGATCATGGATTGGTCCACCACGCACGTGCACTCTACGCTGCATATTTGCTGGGGTGCACAGGCAGGGCTCTACCATCATTACGGTATCCAGAAGTGCGACCTGCCGGCCAAGGCGAGCGGCGTGTTTGAGCATTATCTGGTGAAGCCGCAAAGCCCGCTGGTCCGCGGCTTTGACGACCGCTTCTATGCCGTGCACTCACGCAATACCGATGTGCGTCGCGAGGACGTGGAGGCCGAGCCGCAGCTTGAGGTCGTGGCCGTATCAGACGAGGTGGGCCTGTACATCGTCAAGTCGACCGACAGCCGCCGCTTCTTTGTCTTTGGCCATCCCGAGTACGATACCGACACGCTGCGCCTGGAGTACGAGCGCGACGTGAAGCGCGGGCTCAACCCCCAGGTGCCGGCGCATTACTTCCCAGGTGACGACCCCACCGCCGAGCCGCGCAACGTCTGGCGCAGCCAGGCCCAGCTGCTCTACACCAACTGGCTCAACTACTACGTCTACCAGACCACGCCCTACGACCTGGCCCGCGCCGGCGAGGAACACTAGGCTACGGCCGCGGTTGCGGTTGTGGCTGCGGCTGCGGCGTGACGAGCGTGGATTTTCGGATGCCCATCTTGCGGGTGCGATACAACGGCGGTTAGGCGCTGATGATGTGGGGCAGCGGCAGGTCGTGGGTGTCGGTGGGAACGTGGTCGACACGCTGCTCGTCAAAGGCGATGCCGATGATTTGGCATGCGGGCGAGAGCGTGGGCAGGTAGCGGTCGTAGCAGCCGCCGCCATAGCCCAGGCGCGCGCCGGTGTGGTCGAAGGCTACGAGCGGCACGACGATCATATCGAGCGCCTCGGCAGGCACGATAGGAAAGCGGCTGCTGTCGACGTCCGTGGCTGCGAAGGCCCGCGTAGGGTGGGCGATAAACGGGGCCTCGGACGCATCGCCGGCAGCAACTGCCCGCATGCACATGCGCTGGCCACAAGCCACGGTGTCAGCTGCCGAGAACATGCACGGATAGGCCACGCGCCAGCCGTGTTTTGCGGCCGCTGCGGCAAACGCGGCAGGATCTGCCTCGGAGCCCATGGCGGCATAGACGGCAACGGTGCGCGGGGCCACGGGACCCGAGCCGCCCAGCAACTCAACGAGCCGCGCGCATACAGCAGCAGACTTTGCCGCCCGCATATCCAAATCTAGAGCATCGCGCCGGGCAATTACCGCCCGCCGCAACTCGGCCTTATCCATCCCGGCCCCTCTCTCAAACCTACCAAAAAGGGACAGGTTTATTTTGGTAGGTTTTATCTGGTCAAATGTCGAAACCACCACGCAAACCATCGCAAGGGGAGCAGTTCATGGACACCTTCGTGGGTTTTGACGAAGAGTAGGTGTTCGCGGCGGTGTGTCTCGATCTGTAACAGTAACTCGGCAAAATCGGGCCTAGATGTTACAGATTGAGACAAAGGGCCGGCGTCATCCGAAAACGTCTCGATTTGTAACATCTGGAGCCAATATTGCCGCCTAGATGTTACAGATTTAGACAAACTGGTGTGACGGGCTGAGCTGCCCCGCCCAGGCAGCGGCAAAAGAAAAGGTAGATTTTCAGGCATGTCCCAAAAATCTACCTTTGCTGTGCGTTAGCCCAGCAGGTCGATGACGTTGAAGCCGGCGTTGCTCTTGGCGATGACGTCTCGGCCGCCAAAGACGCAGGTGGGCGAGACGGCTGCAATGCGCGTCACGTCGGCGCCGAGCGAGCGCAGCTCACCGGGCGTGGCGGCGAGCATCTGGGCGCGGCGCTCCTCGCGTGCATGCGGATTGAGTCCGGCTAGGTAGGTCGTGTTGCGGCGTTTGGTGAGCGCGTACGGCTTCACCGGCGCATCCATGCCGCTCACGCAGCTCACGATAAAGCCCTCAAAGGCTGTCTCGTCGGGCTCAAAACCGCCGAGCCATTCGCCTGCGCGCGCCACGCGCTCAATCGAGGGGTCGATTGCCGGGTCGCGGTAGGTGTAGAACGCCGCCTGACGCTCACCTGCCGCGCGGAATCCGCAGCCGTACGCCCCGCCTTTCACGCGGATCTCGTTCCACAGGTAGTCGTAGGAGAGCGCGTTGGCGGCAACCGCCCAGGCGCCCGTCACGTCAATGCCCAGGCGACGCGGGTCGCACGCGCTTGCCGCAAAGCAGATGTCGCTGGGGATGACAAAAGCCTCGTGGCGGTCGCACGGCGTCGGCACCACGAGCGTGTCGCGGCCGGCAACAGCACCGTCGCCCGCGCCCAACCCCAGGTCGCCCGCGGCGGCCCAGTACGCGTCAAAGTCCTCATCGCTGCCGGTAAAGCTCGCCAGACAGCCATCGGACACAAAGATGCGGCCTGCCAGCTCGGCAAGCTTGGCGCGCAGGTCGTCCAGGCGCTCATCAAAGTGGTCGAGCAGATCGCGCAGGAACAGGTAGAAGTCCACGCCCGAAAGCTGCTCGCGCACCACGGCCGAAGGCGAACTGTAGCTCATCGCGCGACCGAGCGCCGCCGAGTGACCGTTGTTAATGAAGCCCTGCTCAAGCCCAATGCGAATCTGCGTGAGCACGTCGCGCACGCGGTCGGCTTCGGCATCGAGCAACAGCGTGCTCGACCACACCTCGCGCGGCAGGCTCGCCAGCGCATCGATCTTTTCGGACAGGGCGCCGGCGCTCACTAGCAGGTAGGGGCGCACGCCGTCCACGTCGGGCTGGGTCATGACCTCGGTCGTAAAGCTCAAAAAGCCCAGCTTGCCGGCGATGAGGTTGTCGAGCTCCTCGGCCGAGTGTTCGCTCGTGGGTAGCTGTTTGAGCAGGCGGCAGAGCAGGGTCACATAGGGCAGGTCTTCAAACGCGACGCAGCTCAGGTCGAAATACTGCATGGCGTAGGCCAAGCGGTTGGTGGGGATGCCGTGGCGCAGGCAGGGGATGGGCGCGGTCGTGTCCACGACCAGCGGCGGCTCGGGGCGTGCCTCGCCAATGTCGGACACGCGCAGGCGTGGCAGCGTGGCCTTGGCCTCGGGCGCGTCATCCGCCTCCTGCGCGGCGCGCAGCGCAGCCGTGCGCTCGACCACATCGGCCAGCTCGGCATCGGTCATGGCATCGCGCTTGGCTACCAGCTCGGCGGCCTCGGCGCTCTCCGCACCCTCGGCGGCATCCACCGGAACCAGCTCGACCAGCGCCATGTGGTCGTTTTCCAGCACGAGCTCGCGCAGCAGGTCCTCAAAGTAGCTGCCGTCCAGCTCGCCGCGCAGCTCCTCGTACACCGGGCCGTACTTGAGCGCCAGCGTCGCGGCGTCGTCATCGTAGAGCCAGGTGCTCAGCGCGTCGCATGCAATGGCCACGCCGTCGGCGATACCGTAGTCGCGCTGGCGCAGGTCGTATTCGTTGCTGCTGATGATGGCCTCCAGGCGCTCGCGCGGAACGCCGTGCTCGCACAGGTCGCGGCAGGCGTCCTGGAACACGCGGCGCAGCTCGCGCGCCACGCCGGGCTGAGCGTTTTGCAGCATGATGAGCTCGTAGGGCTGCAGGCTCTCGGCCGCGGTGTAGCTCACCACGTTGCCGCCCAGGCCGGCGGCCAGAATGGCCTTCTTAACCGGTGCCTCGTTGGAACCCAGCAGTGCCTCGAACAGGATGTCCGCCGCGATCGTGCGCTTGCGGTCGAGCGCGCTGCCCAGCACAAGACCCAGGCCCACCAGGGCGTTCTCGGGTGTGGTTGCCATCTCGACGCGCTTGTACTCGCAGGTCACGGGCGCCTGCACGACCAGCGGATTGGGCGCCAGCGTGGACGGGTCCTCGCCGGCGGCGACGGCTGCGTCCATGCGGCGGCTCGCGGCACTTGGCTGCGACAGATAGCGCTCGTCCAAAAAGGCCAGTGCACGGTCCACATCCAGGTCGCCGTAGAGCGTGATGTAGGAGTTGGAAGGATTGTAGTGGCGCGCGTGCGTGTCCAGGAACTGCTCGTAGGTGAGCGCAGGAATCGCGCGCGGGTCGCCGCCGCTCTCGTGCGCATAGGCGGTGTCGGGATAAAGCGCGGCGTTGACGGCGTCGTCCAGCACGCTCATGGGGTCGGACAGCGCGCCCTTCATCTCGTTGAACACCACGCCGTTATAGCGTAGCGTTCCCTCGCGCAGGCTTGCGGAACTGCCGTTGCCCTCGCCCTCGGCGCCCTTCGGCAGGTCCAGCTCGTAGTGCCAGCCCTCCTGCTCAAAAATGGTGGGCTTGGTATAGATGGCCGGGTTGAACACCGCGTCCAGGTACACGTCCATCAGGTTGTACAGATCCTGCTCGTTGGTGGTGGCAACGGGGTAGATGGTCTTGTCGGGGTAGGTCATGGCGTTGAGGAACGTCTGCATGGAGCTCTTGATCAGGTCGACGAACGGCTCCTTGACGGGAAACTTGGCCGATCCGCACAGCACCGAGTGCTCGAGGATATGGAACACGCCGGTGGAATCGGCCGGCGGCGTCTTAAAGCCAATGGCAAAAGCCTTGTTTTCGTCGTCGCACGCCAGGTACAGCAGGCGGGCGCCCGAGGCGGTGTGGCGCAGCACGTAGGCGTCCGAGTCGAGCTCGGGCACGGTCTCGCAGCGCTCGACGGCAAAGCCGTGACAGGTGGTGCCGGGCACCAGCAGCGCGGCGGCAGCGGCGCGCGGGTCGGTTGAGGTGGTGGGCATATGCAGTCTCCTTTGACGCCCCAGCGGGGGCGAATCGAGTCGAATCCTCGTGAGTATACCCATATGGGGCTGCGGCTCTGCGGCGAACTGGAGACGATGTCGGCGGATTGGACAAAGGCCCCGCGTGCCCGCCGCGCGAGCGTGGAAACTTGGACGCCTATCGAATGAGAGTGGATTTTCGGACGGAATCAGCCTCAAAACGTCCAAAAACCGTCCAAATATCCACCCTCATTTCCCGACCGTCCAAAATCCACGCTCATCCGCCGCCCGCGCATCTCTCATCTCTCATCTCTCATTCGTCACTAATACGAGAGATAACAGAAAGACGAGAGATGAATATGAGAGATAACTGAGCAGCAAAGAGACAAGAAATCACGGTATTGTCTCAATACTGATTGTTCTACCAGCAAAAACATGTTTAAATGAAACAGATGGTAGATATCTTATCTCTCATCTTTCACTCATCTCTAATACGAGAGATAACAGAGAGACAAGAGATAATTACGAGAGATAACTGAGAGACGAAGGAAATCTATTCGCGGCATTCTCCGCCGGACCGAGCGAAAGGACGTGCAGATGAACGAGAACGAGCTGATCGGTCTGCTCGAGTCTTTAAGGCGCATGGGCTCGGACGATCTTAGCGTCGAGGTCAAGGAGAGCGCCACGACGCTTTCTCGCGACGTATGGGAAACGGTTAGCGCATTCGCGAATACCGCCGGCGGAATTATCGTGCTCGGCGTGAGCGAGCGCGCGGGCTTTGTCCCGGTTGAGGACTTTGAGACCGAGAAGGTGCTCAACCAATTTGTCGCAGGCATGGGTGATGCCGGCGGTCGCGGAAAACTGGCCAATCCGCCCAAATACACTATTGAGCGCGTGGAGCTTCGGGGCACCGTGGTTCTCGTTATCACGATTGAGGAGCTCGACCCGTCGAGCAAGCCCTGCTATGTAATAGAACGCGGCGCCCAGGGCGGCAGCTACAAGCGCATTGATGACAAAGACGTGCCACTTTCATCGACCGAGGTTTTGGCACTGTCGTCATACGAGCGGACGAGTCCTAGCGATCGCGATGCAGTGCCCGGCGCGGTTGCAGGCGATCTTGACGAGGCACTGGCCGATCGCACGATAGAGCGTGCTTTCTCGCTGACACCTCGGGCAATGCGCGGCGCGCCGGACAAGAAAACGAAGCTGGAGCGCCTGAATTTCCTCGACTCCCAGGGCAAAGTTACTAAGGCCGGGCTCCTGGCTGCGGGTGCCTATCCTCAGCAGTTCTATCCTAAGCTCTTTATCGATGTGGCGGTCTATGCCGGAACGCAGAAGGGCGCGGCGGGGTCGTTGAGGTTCATGGACCGTACGATCTGCGAGGGAACGTTGGGCGAAATGATCTCGGATGCCGTCGCGGCAGTCGCCAAGAATTTGCGGCGAACCTCGACGATCCAAGGCGTCTCGCGTGTCGACTCGCTGGAGATTCCCGAGGAGGTCCTGCGCGAGGCAATCGCCAACGCCGTAATCCACCGAGAATACGGAGATCGGTTCTGTGGGCAGTCGGTCGCTGTTGACGTCTTTGATGACCGTATCGAAGTGACGAACCCCGGCGGCCTATACGGAGGAAAGACTCGCGAGAACTTGTTTGACGGCAGCTCCCGGTGCCGCAACGCGACGCTCATGAAACTCATGTCGATTGTTCCGCTGCCGGATGGCGCAGGTTCGCCGGCTGAGGGCAATGGCTCGGGCATTCCGATGATGATCGACGCCATGTGTGCTCATGGTTTGGCCGAGCCCCTGTTCTGCCCGGGATTCGATCGGTTCAAAGTGGTTCTCTATCGCTCAAAGGTCGAGCCGGTCGACCACGGCGGTGACTTAATTGTGGCGGCACTTAAGCGTTGCGGTGAGCTGGGTACGCGCGAGTTGGCGGAGCACACAGGGCTCACAATTTCCCAGGTTAGGTCGCGCGTCAACACACTCATTGCTCAAGGCGAGCTTGAGCCTACAGCGCCGGCGACGAGTCGCAACCGCAAGTATCGACTGTCGGAGCGTGCGGAATAAATGCGCCAGCGGACGAGGTGACCCAATAATCGACTCTCGATTGGCGCCCGCTAAGGTAAGGCGGTTGTTGCCCAGTCGACGGCGAAGTTAAAAATCCGGCTTACGCTGGCATAGTCCCGAACCCATCCATCAGGAACAGCCTAAGAACCAGCTTGATGACATTTCCCGGTTTGATTTCTGCCGTGCCAAAGACGTGGCGCTCGGCGAGCTCGCTGCAGTATGCATAGATGTCGCGGATAAGGTCCGCGCCCGAAAGCGTAAACATGTAGCCCGCGTCCGAAAGTGCATTGGGCGCGGCGGGCAACTTGGCCATGTGGCAGAACGTTTGCAGGTCGGGCGCCATAACATTCTGGTAGTCGAGGTGGCCGCTGGCATCCTGTGCGGCAAGCTCCAATTGGCGCACAAAATCCAGCGCCGCCGCTAACACAAAGCTCGGCGTAGGCGCATTGACGTCCTCCGTGGTCGCCACGAGCCTGCCCGCCGCCTGCGTGACAAGCCAAGCGACCTCGCGCTGGCAGCGCACGGCCTTGCGCGTCACCGGCTTGATGGACGAAGAAGAAACGCTTCCCTTAGGCGGATTCGAAGCAGCCATAAGACCCTCCCATGAACAATCCGGCCCAATAAGCCCGGATGAAACATGTGCTACATCAGTATACAGGGGAGTGGGATAGCGGGGTATGAGCGCGCCAGCGGCAAACCGAGAGCATCAACGATGTGCCGATCGCGGAATGAGATCTCGTAATAATTGACTCTCGGCCATATTATTGAGGGGCATGACTCGCGTTCGTATGGTTGTAGGTGCTGGCGATGAACGACATTGACCTTGCTGCTCCGTTGATGGATGGACCAAGCTATGACCGTGCCTGCAGTCTCGTGCCTTCCGAATACGTTGAGGCATGGGAGTGGTTTCTGGGTGAGGAGCAGCGCGGCGGCGTTTGGACCAGCCTTCCGCACCGCACCAAGGAAGATAGCCCTCAGTATCAGTATCGTTTGAGAATTGGCGCGGACTTCTTTCCCGTAACGCGGGATTCAGGGATCTTCTGGCCGGGCCAGGATCGGGTGAAGCAAGATCCCAATAAGATCTTTGCGCTTTCGGTCCATAACTCTAAAAAGAGCTTCTACACCGATGTTCCTCCGCTCTATTTGGATGACGGTACGTGGGTCATTAAGTATTCGGTTCAAACGCCAGGTGTCGTTGGTTCTCGAGACCAGAATTACAACCGTAAAATGCTCAACTGCATGGAATATGGCGTTCCAGTTGGAGTCATATTTGCAACCGAGGTGGGCTATAAGGTGCTCGGCCTTGCGTTTGTTGAACGGTTTGAGCCCGAAAACGGCTGGTTTGTTCTGCATGGTCCCGTTCATAAAGGCGGGCCTGATCCTCGTTTTGCGTCCGACATGAGCTATCTGAAGCACATGTCAGCCGACATTGAGTTTGCCGGACAGAGTGCGACCGATGACGAAAAAGCTCGCTATGCGTTGAGACGCGAGCGATTGGGGCAGCAATGGTTCCGCAAGCAGCTCATTGCCGCCTATGATGGTCGCTGCGCGGTGTCGGGTTGTGGGGTTAACGAGGCACTGGAGGCTGCACATATCGAGAATTACTCGGGACCCAAATCGCAGGTTGCCAGCAACGGCATTCTACTTCGGCGCGACTTTCATGCTCTATTCGATGCTCATCTGATTTCGTTTGAGCCTGTTTGCGGCGAATATCGACTGTGCGGATCGTACCTGCTGGATAAGACCGACTACGCTTCCTTTGCAGGTGCGACGCTAAGGCAGCCGAATGAGCGTCAGTGGCGACCCAATGCGGTGTTTCTCGAGGCCCATCGCATTGAGTTTGATCGCTCGGAAAAGAAGCGTGAAAAGGCGGGGCTTCTGCCGTATTAGCGTATTTGGCTTCGGCGGTCTTTTACGATCGTGTTGTTTGATCGGATCGCGTGGCGATGCAATCTCGTGCACGCCCGCCGGTGCATGCTCTTCCTGATTTGGATAGCGAGAGAGGAGCGCGTGTGAGCTGGCGAGGCGATATTGCGATGGGGAAGTACGGAAAACTGCCGTGTGCCCTTATCGACAACAATATGTTTCCGGGCGTAGAGGTTGATTGCGGGTCGTTTGCCGTCGCCTGTCCTTATTGCGGCTCACAAATATCGTGTCTCGATATTCGGTTCATCGATGCGCGCGACAGACTCAGCGACGAAGTGAGAAAACGGACGGGCGTTCATATGCCGGTGTATCCGGAGAAATGCCCTGTTTGCGGCCTCGATATCGTGTATGACGTTTGCGACGAGGGATAGGCGATGCGGAGGAGCTGGCTGTGAAGGCCTCTCCGTCTCTACAAATAAATTCCCTCACCGAGCTTCTTGTGGAACTCGGCGTGATGGTCGCGTGCCCAGGTAAAGAGTGCCTGGTCAAAATTGGTACGCGTGGCCGGGACGCCAAAGACGCCGGCAACTTCGACGCGCACAAACTCCAGTGCCGGCAGCTTGTTGATGGCAGTGAGGGCAAACGGGGACGTGGGTTCTTCGAACAGATAGCGGCTGCCTTGCAGCGCGTCGCAACTGGTGCACGTGTTGCCGAGCGATGGGGCTTTGGAGGCTCGCGCGCCTACGGGCTTGTAGCCACAGCGCTTAGAAAGATAGTCGCGGATCTCGCCCGGGACGCAGCCAAGAGCGGGAACAATGGCGAGCGCGTTGGCATTGGCTGTGTCGATGGCAATATGCCCGGCCTTGTTGGGTGCGTGCGCAATGGCGATGCCCTCGCTGTCATCGGTTCGATAGGGAATGCCGAAGGCCGCGACCGAGGTCTCTTTGTGACATTTCCAGCATTCGCGCTTGCCCAGTACTAGATATATATACGGCGCAGAGGGGTCGGATCGGTCAACACCGGGCAGCCACTCGGCAAAGGGCTCGGGGTTGACGCCGCTGGGTACATACCAGATCTTCTTGGTCCGGTCCCATTTGGCGCCCAACGCTTTGGCTTCTTCTTTGTGTGAAAAGGGAACATCGAGCTCGGTGCGCATGGTGGCTCCTTGGTGCTGCAGGTGTAAGTGGCTCAAGGATACCGCAGGGTGTGGACGTTGTGGCGTTTTGCCGAGAAGCCGCGGTGCGGACTGGTTGGTTACGCCTTGGATAAACTGGCAAGTAGATGGTCGGCTTTTGGCCAGTTGGGCGGCAACCTTGCCAAAAGCTTGACGGATTGCGGTTTGGGCATCGGCGAATGAACACTTTGGCGCACCTCGGCGAAAAAACCGCCGGTCGTTTACCGGAAACTTAGCAGAACCGCCAGCCGCCGCCGGCGTGCGTGCTATCTTCGCGCCATGAGGTACTTTATCGTTTCACATAACGCCGCATTGGCGCTGTTGGCGCACATGCCGAACCCTCGCTTTGGGGATTCGGAGCCAGAGGTCGTGTCGATTGCAGGTGCCTGTGCGCTCTTGGACCAAGAAGCGCAGGAGGTTATCGATCGCTATGACCTGGGGATCGAAACGCTGGATTTGCTGGTGCCGTCGCGCGCCGGCCGTCGGCAGAGCAAGCATGTTAAGACGCATCTGTGCACCAACGAGCTCCCGGCGGGTTCGTTTATCTCGCTGGGCCACTGGATGGGCGACCTTGATGCGTATGTGTGCTCTCCCGAGCTGGCGTTTTTGCAGGCTGTGCACGATGGCGATGTGGCAGCGGCCGTCTATGCCGGCTATGCGATGACATCGGATTACCGGCTGGATAACCTTGCTCCCGGTGGGGTAACAGGCAGGGATGCGGGCATGCGCGATAGCAGGCTCACGACTAAGGAGCTCATCGCGGCGTATATCGAGAAGTCACCCAAGGTGAGGGGTATCGCGAAGGCAAAGGCGCTGCTTGCATATGTGATCGAGGGGTCGCGCTCTCCGAGGGAGTCGGGGCTCTGCATGTTTATGTCGCTGCCTGCGCGCTACGGCGGGTATGCATTGGGCAAGGCCGAACTTAACAAGAAGGTCTTCATTCGCGATGGATACAATGACGGACGTGATCACAAGCTTCGCGTGTTGGAGCGCACACCCGACATAACGCTTACGGCTAAAGTCGAGGTGGGCATGGATAAAGTAAAGGCCGGGCTGCTGCCAGAGGTGCTGACCGCGATGGTCGATTACGACAGCGATGCCATTCATGACGGACGCGAGAAGATTTACAAGGATGCCGAGCGCCGCAACGAGTTGGAGCTGTTGAGCGGCGTGGCACACTTCACCGTGACGACTGAGCAGGCAAATGACTACGACAAGCTCATTCGGCTGTGCGAACGCATCCGACGGAAGCTGCACCGGAACAAGCGACCCATTTTTAACAAGCCCATGAGCGAGGAGCAGCGATACTTTGCCCTCAAGCGCGTCGAAGCGAAGCGGTTTAAGCTTTGGCAGGCCGTAATCGAGGCGCGTCAACATTGGTAGGGGCGGTTGCTGGGCATGGGACCAAGGGCCTCATTGTCAGGTCTAATACTTTTCCCGAGAAGTGAACGAGTCAAAACGGACCCCCGAAACATCGACACTTTTGGTGGCTTATTTCCTGCGGTTTTATCATTGGAATCCTGCGGTTTTGGCTGTAAAAAGTGTGGATGCTTCAGGGGTCCAAATAAGGTCGTTCACTTCTCGGGAAAAGTATTAGACCTGGTTATGGGAAGGCTGTCCGGATGTGGCCGCGAGGCTTGCGAAGGCCAGATCGGGGCGGTCGCCAAGGCTGTTTGGGTAATTTTGGGGCTGATTGGGGCGGTCGCCGGGGTTGTCTGGGCGACTTTGGGTGTGGCAGGGGTAATTGCCGGCGATACCGAAGCAACTTGGGGTCTGCCGGGATGATTGCCGGTTATGTAGAGGCGGTATCAGCCTCGATTGGGATGGTTATTGGAGCTGCCGAAGCGGTTTTGGGTGCCACGGCGCCCTTTTGGCTTAGCACATAAAACAAAACAGCCCAGAGGCATAGCATCTGGGCTGCGAACATTTGGTGGGCGTTAGAAGATTTGAACTTCTGACCTCTTCCGTGTCAGGGAAGCGCTCTCCCCCTGAGCTAAACGCCCGATCAAGGGTGCGCAAGTGCGCAAGGGATAATATAACGGAGCTTGAACTCGGTGGCAAGAATATTTTTTAAAATCGCTAACGTTGTGGAATCAAAGGGCTTTGTCGCGCCCATTTTAAAAGAGCTCGCTGCCGTGATTTGGCTATCGCATAATGCAAAGCCGTTGCGATGCCGAACCATGGAAGAGACGTCCGCGGAATTGTCCTACCGATAAGCGGACAAGCCCCCAGCTGGTGCCTTCGCCGTGGTAAGGTAAGCCGAATTGTTTCCAGGCTGTTTCGGGGGAGCGGGATGAGCAAAGAGCGTGTCGAGCAGGTCGAAGGCGCAGGGGCTTCGGTGCCGATGACCGATATATCGAACATTGATGTGCCCGAGGGCACCGATGAGCTCAGCCGCAGCACCCGCCGTGCATGGCGCGACCGCCTCAACGATGCCCAGACGCGCAAGATGATCGTGGGCATGTTGGCTACGCTCGTGGGCGGCTCGTTTTGGGGCTTCTCGGGCACCAGCGCGAGTTTTTTGTTCGATACCTACCATGTCGATACGCTGTGGCTTATGAGCATACGACAGATTCTCGCCGGCCTGCTCTTTATGGTCGTGGTTGTCACGCGCGACCGCGCACGCCTGGTCAAGCTTTGGACGACGCCCGCTGATCGCAAGCAGCTGCTGCTCTTTACCGCTTTTGGCCTGCTCTTTAACCAGTTTTGCTATCTTTCGGCCGTGCGCCTGACCAATGCCGGAACCGCGACGGTCCTTCAGTGCCTGCAGCTGGTCATCATCATGGGATATACCTGCATCACCGATCGCCGCAAACCGCGCATGCGCGAGGTTATCGGTATTGGCCTGGCCCTTGGCGGCACGTTTTTGATCGCCACCGGCGGCGACCCCACGAGCCTGAGCATCTCGCCGCTCGGTCTGGTGGCGGGTCTTATGTGCGCGGTGAGCGCCACCTGCATGGCGGTGATTCCCGCCAAAATTCTGCCAGAATACGGCAGCCCCATCGTTACGGGCTCAGCCATGCTCACGGCAGGCGTGGTCTCGTGCGTTTTCGTGCAGCCGTGGGCCCATATGCCGGCGCTCGATGCCGCCGGCGTCGAGGCGCTCGCGGTGTTTGTGGTCGTGGGCTCGTTTTTGGCGTACATGCTCTATATGCAGGGCGTCAAGGACATCGGCTCGGTGCGCGCGAGCCTCATCGGGACCGTGGAGCCGGTCTCGGCAACCATTACCAGCGCCGTTATGCTGGGCACGGTATTTTTGCCGACCGACCTTATCGGCTTTGCCATGATTATCGTAATGATGTTTTTAACGGTGTAGCCCCCGCGGTTGCTATTAAAGGATAATGGGCTGGCGGCGCGTTGCTTTGGCGGCGCGCCTTTGTCTATAGAGAGGACCTCTTATGAAGTACTTTGGCACCGACGGATTTCGCGGCGAGGCCAACGTTGGGCTGACCGTGGAGCACGCGTACAAGATCGGCCGCTTTGTGGGCTGGTATTACGGCGCCAGGCGCGGGGCCAAGGCGCGCGTGATCGTGGGTAAGGACACGCGTCGCTCGAGCTATATGTTCGAGGCGGCGCTGGTGAGCGGTCTGGTTGCGAGCGGTGCAGACGCCTATATGCTGCATGTGATTCCTACGCCGGGCGTGGCGCACCAGACCGTGGAGGGCTGCTTCGATTGCGGCATCATGATCAGTGCGAGCCACAATCCGTTTTGCGATAACGGCATTAAGCTGGTCAACAGCGACGGCTTTAAGATGGACGAGGACGTGCTGGAGCTCATCGAGGACTACATCGATGGCAAGAGCGAGGTGCCGCTGGCCACGGGCAACCACATTGGCGCCACGGTTGACTACATGCAGGGCCGCAACCGCTACATCGCCTCGCTCATTGCAAGCGCGAACTTTTCGCTGCAGGGCGTCAAGATTGGCATTGACTGCGCCAACGGCTCGGCGTCCTCTGTCGCCAAGCCGGTGTTCGATGCGCTCGGCGCCGATGTGCGCGTGATTAACGCCGCACCCGACGGCTTTAACATTAACGTCGACTGCGGCTCTACGCATATGGAGCGCCTGCAGCGCCATGTGGTGGAGCAAGGCTTGGACGTGGGCTTTGCCTACGACGGCGATGCCGACCGCTGCCTGGCCGTGGACGAGCGCGGCCGCGTGGTCGACGGCGACCAGATTCTGTACGTGTGCGGCGTGTATCTTAACAAGCACGGGCGCCTCTCGGGCGGTACCGTGGTGCCGACGATCGCCAGCAACTTTGGCCTGATTAAGTCGCTGGAGCTTGCCGGCCTGAGTGCCGTGACCAGCGGCGTGGGCGACCGCCACGTGTATGCCAAGATGCGCGAGGGCGGCTACAGCCTGGGTGGCGAGCAGACGGGCCATACGATCTTTGGCGATATCGAGCGTACGGGCGACGGCATTATGACCTCGCTGCGTGTGATGGAAGTGATTCGTGCCGAACGCGAGACGCTTTCGCAGCTCGCGGTGCCGTGCAAGCTGCTGCCGCAGGCGCAGGTTGCCGTACGCGTGGCGGACAAGGATGCTGCGCTGGGCAACATGGGCGTGCAGGCCGCCATTGCCGAGGCCGAGGCGGCGCTGGCGGGCGAGGGCCGCGTGCTGGTGCGCAAGAGCGGAACCGAGTCGGTGATTCGCGTTTTGGCCGAGGCCCCCGACCAAGACGCCGCCGACGCCGCCATGAAGCGCATCGCCGCCGCGCTGGAGGCTCTGTAGTTACGCGGTTTTACCAAACCGCGTAACCGCTCGACGCTACAAACGGCCCCAAGCGGCAATCTGGCGTTCAATTTCAAGGGCGCGACCAGAAGGTCAGCGCCCTTTCATTTCACGTCACCTTGCTCGCTTGGGGCCGTTTTCGCTGACGTTGCCAAGACATCGACGTCAACATGGTTGGCGTTGGCGATGGCGTGCTGGTCAATCCTTACAGCTGGTACAGCGTGGTGAACTTGTCCTGCAGGTAGCTGCAGTAGTAGCGGGCATCGAATGCCATACCGCACGCGCCCTTGATGAGCTCCGGCGCGTCCTTGGCGCGGCCCCACTGCCAAATGTGCTCGCCCAGCCAAGCGCGGACGGGTGTCAGGTCGCCGCTCGCACAGGCGCCGTTAAGGTCGACACCGTCGCGGCACATGGCCGGCACAAACATGGCATCGTAGGCGCTGCCCAGCGCATACGTGGGGAAGTAGCCAAACGAGCCGCCGCTCCAGTGCGTATCCTGCAGGCAGCCGCGCGTGTCGTCGGGAACAGGAATGCCCAGGTACTCGTCCATAAAGCGATTCCAAAGCGCGGGGATGTCCTTGGCCGTGGCCTCGCCGGCAAACAGCATGCGCTCAATCTCGTAGCGCACCATAATATGCAGCGGGTAGGTGAGCTCGTCGGCCTCGGTACGGATCAGCGACGGCCGAGCGATGTTCACGGCGTGGTAGAGCGTGTCCTCGTCCACGTTGCCGTAGACCTCGGGCGCGTGACGGCGCAGCACTTCGAGCAGCGGGCCCATAAAAGCGCGACTGCGGCCTACGGTGTTCTCGAAAAAGCGGCTCTGGCTCTCGTGAATGCCCATGGAGGTGCCGCCCTCCAGACACGTACGCGCGTAAGCGGGATTGACGCCCAGCTCGTACATGGCGTGCCCCGCCTCGTGGATGATGCTATAGACGTTGGAGATGCAGTCGTTCTCGTAGATGTGCGTGGCGATGCGCGCATCGCCCACCGAGAAGCCCTCGCTAAACGGGTGCTCGGTAAAGGCGAGCGTGGTGTCGTCCAGGTTAAGGCCGACGAGCTTCATCAGGTCGAAGCTCATGGCGCGCTGGGCGGCCTCGGGCACATGCGCGTGCAAAAAGTCGGCAGTAGGCTGCTGCCCGCGCTCGCCGATGGCGTGAACGAGCGGCACGACGGTGGCCTTGACCTCGTCACAAAACGCATCGAAGCTCTTGGCGGAAAGGCCGCGTTCGTACTGGTCGAGCCAAACATCGTATGGGTCGCGCTTGGGGTCCATGAGCTCGGCCTGATGCTTGAGCTGGGCGACGATTCTATCCACGTAGGGCTCAAAGCTCGCCCAGTCGTTGGCCGTCTTGGCCTTGTGCCACACGGCGTCGGCCTCGCAGGTGAGCCTGGTCCAGGCCTCGGCCTCCTCAGTAGGGATAACGCTTGCCTCGCGCTGGTCGCGGCCGAGCACACGGATCTCGTCGAGCAGCTGCGGGTCGTCGATCTTGCCGCCGGCGACGGTCTCGTGTGCCAGCGAGCTTACAAGCTCGACGGACTTTTTGCTGGTCAGGAGCTTGTGATGTTCGCCGGCAAGGGTGCCCATAGCATCGGCGCGGGCCGCAGCGCCGTTGGCGGGGGCAATCGTCGCGCCATCGAACTCGGCAATCTTGAGCAGGTACTCGCGGGTCCATAGTTTGCCTTCGAGCTTGCGGAGCTTCTTGATGCCCTTGCCCGCCTTGGCGTTCTTAGAGGCCTTGGCCACGGCGGCCTTGGCTTTCTTATCGAGTTTCTTTCCCATACCTATATCCTTGATCTCGCAGACCGGACGCCACGGGTGGGCGTGCGGCCAGTTTGCACAGCTATCTGCCTTGTACCCAGTGCGAACAAAACGGAACGCGGCGATATGCTCGCAGAATGTGTTATCCTATAGCCCAATGCGTTGACGGAGAGGGTTTTGCCCGCCGCGTCGCCGGCAAGAGAGGGAAGGTCATGGGCTGCAAGCCTTCCTGCGGTGGCAAGGGCCAAGCGTTCACTCCCGAGCAGCAACCTCAACGGGCGCGCGGCCAGCGGCGGCGAAGCCCCAGTAGGGAAGCCGTGAGCCTCGCGATAAGGGGCACAGAGTGGGCACGGCGGGCCAGACATCCGCCGGGTCAAACAAGGTGGTACCGCGGAATTCAACCGTCCTTGGGCAATGCACATGCCCGAGGACGGTTTTTTGTTACCGAATCGGGCCGCGTTTTTGCAACGCCAGACGGCGGCAGTCGTCCTGGCGAGCGGGGAACGCGAGAGACGAAAGGGAAGACATGAGTCTGATTGATGATCTGGTCAAACTCGAGGAAGAGGCCAAGGAGCTCGTCGCAGGCGCCGACGACGCCGCCAAGCTCGAGGCTGCGCGCGTTGAGCTGCTCGGCCGCAAGGGTCGTATTACCGGCCTGATGCGCATGATGGGCAAGCTCGCCCCCGAGGATCGCCCCGTGATGGGCAAGCGCGCCAACGAGATGCGCCAGCTGATCGAGGGCATGCTCGACGAGCGCACCACCGAGATGAAGGCCGCCGCCCTCAAGCACGCACTGGAGCACGAGGCCGTCGACATCACGCTGCCGGGCATTCGTCCGCAGATCGGCCACCAGCACCTGATCAAGCAGATCATCGAGGAGGCCGAGGATATCTTTAGCGGTATCGGCTACACCGTCGAGTCCGGTCCCATGGTCGATACCTCCTACTACAACTTCACCGCGCTCAACGCCCCCATGGATCACCCGAGCCGCTCGGCCCGCGACACCTTCTATGTGGTCGACAACAACCCCGGCAGCGTCGCGCACCCCGAGGCGCATGCCCACGGCGAGTCCGACGTGCTGCTGCGCACCCAGACCTCGGGCGTGCAGATTCACACCATGGAGTCGCAGAAGCCGCCCATCTACATGATCTGCCCGGGCACCGTCTACCGTCCCGACACGGCCGACGCCTGTCACCTGCCGCAGTTCAACCAGATCGAGGGCCTGGTCGTCGACGAAGGCATCACCTTTGGCGATCTTAAGGGCACGCTCGACTACTTTGTTAAGTG
This sequence comes from Collinsella sp. SGI.184, assembly GCF_050313415.1. NCBI lineage: Bacteria > Bacillati > Actinomycetota > Coriobacteriia > Coriobacteriales > Coriobacteriaceae > Collinsella > Collinsella sp. SGI.184. The sequence continues at coordinate 62,584 of NZ_JBNPLJ010000009.1, forward strand.
CATGTTTGGCGAGGACCGCAAGACGCGTTACCGCCCGCATTTCTTCCCCTTCACCGAGCCTTCCTGCGAGGTGGACGTGAGCTGCCACGTCTGCGGCGGCAAGGGCTGCAACTTCTGCAAGCACAGCGGCTGGATCGAGATCTTGGGCTGCGGCATGGTCGACCCCAACGTCCTGATCAACTGCGGCATCGACCCCGAGAAGTACACCGGCTTCGCCTTTGGCATTGGCGCCGAGCGCGTCGCTGCCCTGCGCTACGACCTGCCCGACCTCAGAACGCTCATGACAGGCGATATGCGTTTCCTGAATCAGTTTTAAGTTGACCTGTCCCGGCGGCTTCCCGAGCCACCGCACCTTGCCCCTCAAACCGTCGCTTGCGTACCCAAGTACGCGGCGCTCCTCTTCCGGGGCAATCTACGGCACCTCGGAAACCCGTCTCCGTAGCTGGAGTTTTCCGTCTGTTTATTGCAGACGTTACAGATGAAAGGAGACCAGTTAGATGCGTGTTTCTTACGACTGGCTCAAGACCATGATCGATATTCCGGAGGATCCCAAGACCCTTTCGGACGAATATATCCGTACCGGCACCGAGGTCGAGGCGATCGACACCGTGGGCGAGTCCTTCGACCACGTGGTGACCGCCAAGGTGCTTACCAAGACCCCGCACCCCGATAGCGACCATATGTATGTGTGCTCGGTCGACGTGGGTGACAAGAACCTCGACGCCGACGGCAACCCCGCTCCGCTGCAGATCGTCTGCGGCGCGCAGAACTTTGAGGCCGGCGACCACATCGTCACGGCAATGATCGGCGCCGTGCTTCCCGGTGACGTCAAGATCAAGAAGAGCAAGCTTCGCGGCGTCGTGTCCATGGGCATGAACTGCTCCGCGCGCGAGCTCGGCCTGGGTGGCGACCACTCCGGCATCATGATCCTGCCCGAGGATACGCCCTGCGGCATGCCGTTTGCCGAGTATGTGGGCTCGAGTGATACCGTGCTCGACTGCGAGATCACGCCCAACCGCCCCGACTGCCTGTCCATGATCGGCATGGCCCGTGAGACCGGTGCCATCTTCGACCGCGATTTCCACGTTGAGCTGCCCGCCATCAAGGCGGAGACCGGCCGCGCGACCGACGACGAGCTTTCGGTCGAGATCGCCGACGAGGGCCTGTGCGACCGCTATGTCGCCCGCATCGTGCGCAACGTGAAGGTCGGCCCCTCGCCCGACTGGATGGTCAAGCGTCTTAACGCCCTGGGCGTGCGTCCGCACAACAACATCGTCGACATAACCAACTACGTGATGATGCTCACCGGTCAGCCGCTGCACGCTTTTGACCTGGACACCTTTGCCGAGCGCGAGGGCAGGCGCCGCGTGGTGGTTCGCGCCGCCCAGCAGGACGAGAAATTTACGACCCTCGACGGCGAGGAGCGCACGCTCGACGCCGGCATGGGCCTCATTACCGACGGCGAGCGTCCCGTGGCGCTGGCCGGCGTTATGGGCGGCATGGATTCCGAGATTGAGGACGACACCGTCGACGTGATGCTCGAGAGCGCCTGCTTCGACGCCGGCCGCACCTCGCACACCAGCCGCGACCTGTCGTTGATCTCCGACGCCTCCATCCGCTTTGAGCGCCAGGTCGATGAGACCGGCTGCGTGGATGTGGCCAATGTTGCCTGCGCGCTCATCGAGGAGATCGCCGGCGGCGAGGTCGCTCCCGGCTACGTGGATGTGTTCCCCGCGCCCAAGACCATCGACAGCATCAAGCTGCGCCTGGCCCGCGTGCACGCCATCTGCGGCGCCGATATCGAGCCCGATTTTATCGAGCGCTCGCTCACCCGCCTGGGCTGCACCGTCGAGCGCGACGGCGAGGACTTTATGGTTACCCCGCCGAGCTTCCGCCCCGACCTGCCGCGCGAGATCGACCTGATCGAGGAGGTCCTGCGCCTGTGGGGCATGGGCCGCGTGACGGCGACCATCCCGGCTGCCAAGAACCACATCGGTGGCCTGACCCGCGAGCAGAAGCTTACCCGCAAGGTCGGCGAGATCCTGCGCGCCTGCGGCCTCAACGAGACCACGACCTTTGGCTTTGCCGCGCCGGGCGACCTGGAGAAGATCGGCATGTCCACCGAGGGCCGCGGCTGCCCCGTGGTACTTATGAACCCGCTGGTGGCCGAGCAGACCGAGATGCGCCGCTCGCTGCTGCCGGGCCTGCTGCAGTCTGTGGCCTATAACGAGGCCCATGGCACGCCCAACGTGCACCTGTACGAGGTCGGCAGCCTGTTCCACGGCCGCGAGAACGCCAGCCTGCCCAAGGAGACTAAGTCCGTGGCGGGCGTGCTCTCGGGCCAGTGGAGCGAGCAGTCTTGGAACATGAAGTACCGCAAGCTGCGTTTCTTCTTTGGCAAGGGCATTGTCGAGGAGCTGCTCGCCCAGCTGCGCATCGAGAAGGTTCGCTTCCGTCCCGTCGAGGGCGAGGGCTATGCCTTCTTGCAGCCGGGCCGTGCCGCCGAGGTTCTGTCTGGCGGCACCGTGCTGGGCTGGGTCGGCGAGATCCACCCCGAGGCGCGCGAAGCTATGGGCATCGACGAGGTCGTCGTTGCCTTTGAGCTCGACCTGGACAAGCTGATCAAGGGCGCCCGCAACCAGGAGAACTACCGCGAGTTCTCGCAGTACCCGGCTGTTGAGCACGATCTTGCTATCGTGGTCGACAACTCCGTGACTTGCGAGGACCTTGAGCGCCGCATTACCAGCGCCGGCGGCAAGCTGCTCGAGGGTGTGCGTCTGTTCGACGTCTACCGCGATCCGGTCCGCGTGGGCGTGGGCAAGAAGTCCATGGCCTTTGCGCTTACGTATCGCTCCGACGACCACACGCTTACCAGCGAAGAGGTCGAAAAAGCGCACCAGAAGATCGTCACCAAGGTGTGCAAGGGCGTAAACGGCGAGGTCCGCGGCTAGGCCCTGCACTGGGGTATGGGTCAGCGGTGGCTGCTGCCGAGCCTTACGTGACTGCTATCCTCGGTATAAGGCACTGCTGAGCCTGCATATATGACACG